>DAOWHY010000027.1 GCA_030641185.1 Candidatus Moraniibacteriota bacterium
CGGGATTGCTTCGTCGTTCAATTATCCTTCGGATAATTTCACTCCTCGCAATGACATTTTATAACTTTAACAACCCCTTTTACATCTCCTTCATCCATCCTAAAATGCGTTGGCAAATTAACGCATTTTAAACTTACCTCTTCCGCAACTGGACAACTGCCTTTTTTATAATCGCATTTTTCCAAATTAACTTCAATTGGTCCTACCGCCTGCGGAAACCAGTCGCCTAAAATAATATGTTTTCTACGAGCTTTTTTAATTAGCTTTTTTTTATTTTCAACTAAAACCGTGAACCACAAAAATATATTTTTTGAATTCGCTGTTGATTTTGGCAAAATTATATTTTTATTATTAAATAACTTCTCTTGATATAATTTTGCGATATTTATTCTGTGTTCATTAAACTTGCTTATTAACTTCATTTGATGTAAGACGATTTCTGCCAACGCGTTCGGCATTTTCGCGGGAAAATCTTCCGGTCTTTTATTTTTTCTTTCTTTTTTAGAGTAAGCTTTGGTTATAATTCCCGTCTTAGTTGAAAGATACATTATTATTTTTCCCAAGTTAAAAAAATAATATAATTTTAACGCTTTAAAAGTTACAATTGGCTGAAAAAGCTGTCTAATAATTAAGGATTTTTTGGGATACGACATTTGATTTCTAAATTCTTTTATTTTTTCTCCAAGTTCATTATTATTGGTTGTAACCATTCCACCAGCAACCGCGGAAATAACTTTATCTCGTCCAAAACTAAAAAACGCCGCGTCACCGATCGTTCCCAATTTTTTATTTTGATATTCCGCGCCCAGTGAATGCGCGCAATCTTCTATAACATACAAATTATGTTTCCTGACAATTTCCATAATTTTATCCATTTCGCACGAATTACCAAAAGTATGCTGGACAATAATTGCTTTCGTTTTGTCTGTAATTTTTTCTTCTATTTTCTCTGGATTTATATTGTAAGTATTTTTTACTATATCAATGTAAACAGGTTTTGCGCCACACCATTTTATCGTATTAGATAAAGCAACTGTCGTGAATGCTTGTAAAATTACCTCGTCATAATCTTTAATTTCAAAACACTTTAAAATCGCGTAAAGCCCTGATCTACCGGTATCAAAACTGATCGCCCATCTTGAACTTATATAACCGCAAAACTTTCTTTCTAATTTTCTTGAATCTTTTCCTTTTTGCAGTTTCCTCCAATTCCATGGCAAAAACAAATATTTACTCGCGATTAAAACATCCCAAATTGTGTAATTGGGAGCGAGAGAAGAAGCGATGGGTTGGAATTTTTTAAACATATTTAGTATATGCTATTTACTAAAAACAACCACTATCTCCGGGTTGTGTGGGATGATTTTTATTTTTTCAGCATCCGAAAGGTGATCTATCCATTTTTCCTGTTCTTTGGTCAGCATAAGTTTATTTATAAAGATCTTGTCATCTTGAAATGAGCGAAGCGATTGAGAGATCTGAGAGTTAAATTAATATCATTGCGATTTATATTTTTCTCTTAATTCTTCAACAGTTTCTTCAGTTATTTGCTCGGTAATTTCATTATCCCTGAAAAGCTTATCGCTTATATCATTTAGATTTGGATTAACGCTTTTAATTAAATTATTTTTCTTTTCTCTTCTCCACCCTTTAATCTCTTTTTCTCTCTCCATCATCCTACAAACATCTTCACATTGTTCAAAATAGACAAGATACTTAAGTTTATATTTTCTGGTAAATTTACAACCAAGATCATTTTTATGTTCAATCATTCTTCTGATGATATTATTAGTAAATCCTACATAGAGTATAATCTTTGAATAGTTGGTTAAAATATAGATGTAAAAATTATATTCTTTTTGCATAGTATCATTTTTAGATCCCTCAATCGCTTCGCTCATTTCGGGATGACAAAAATTACAATAAAAATCTATAACAACCGTGGATAATTTTTTGCCACCGCATCTTTCACTTCTTCCGGTTTTAAAATTCCAAACTCCGTGATAAAACCGGTTATAAATTCTGAAGGAATAATATCAAAAGCAAAATTAACTATATCAAGTCCTTTTGGCGCATCCGCCCAAACTTCATTACAAGACCTGATCTCAATGGGAATATCTAAAATATTATAAACTCCTTTCTTAATTTTCAGTAAACTTACGACAATATAAAGGGGAATTTTTTCATGAAAAGCGGAAAGAGAAATTCCGTAACTTCCTATTTTATTTATAGCCGCGCCATTTAAGGTAACTGCGTCTGAGCCCAATAAAACCATATCAATGCTAAATTTTGGTCCGCTCTTATTACTAACAACAAACGGCGCCGCGCTGTCTATAATCATAGTAACATCTATCCCACTATCAACCATTTTTTGGGCCGTTGTTCTCCCTAAGAAAACCGGTCTTGTTTCTGTATTGAAAATCCTGAAATCCACATTATTATTTGCTAATTTTAAAATACTGCGAACGCCAGAAGAATGACAATGAGTAAGGATATTAAGCGACCTGCTTTTTTTAATTAACGACTTCATTAACTCCAATCCGTTCCTCGTAAACTCTTTTTCATTTTTTTCTATGATATTTTTTAATTCGTTTGTTTTTTCTTTGAATATTTTTTTACAATCGTTTATGTTTTTTACTTCCGGATCTTGAAGTTCAAAAATTATAAATCCCAATATGTTTTGCGCCATTGTTTCGGTTGGTTGCGCCCACGCTAATTTTTTGGCAATTTCTTTCATTTTTAAAATAAAATCGATTTTATTTGATGATTCAGTAATTATTTTATCTTGACCTTTAATAATAGCGTCAATAACGGTTTTCGCAACACTTGTCGCTCCTCGCAGTTGAAGCGCTTTTACATCCTTAAAAATTTCATCTAATTCTTTATTCATAATAATGTATCAAATTGATTAAACCTTAATATTATTTATTATTGTAAGAAACATTAACTCTTGAAAAAAAATCAAGAAACTTATTAAAACTCGTAGAAATTAATTGTAATTAATTGTCCAAAAATAAAAACAACTAATTTCTGTTAATTATTATAAGTTTCTATAAATTACCACAATCACTTCCTCAATCCTATATAATTTATCTTATCAGAAATATTCTCTTTTATCAAATTATTGAACACTTTTTTAATATCATCAAGTCCAATATTTCTGCCGCCTATTCCATAAATGTAATTATGTAATTTTGGTTTATTATCTAAATTATACAAAGCGGATCTCACTTCCGTAAAGACGGGACTGTAATTTCCATAGGAAACGGACCTATCTAAAATAGCAGCAGATTTTGCATTTTTTAACGCCTGCGCAATCTCCGCGTTTGGAAACGGCCTCATCGTTCTTATTTTTATTAGTCCGACTTTCTCTCCTTTTTTTCTTAGATCGTCAACAACCATTTTTGCCGTCCCGGCGGTTGAACTAAGAACAATAATTATATGATCAGCATCGTTTGTTTTATATTTTTCAATAAAGCTATATTTTCTCCCTGTTAATTCGTAAAATTCTTTGTCCACCTTTTTTATTATTTTTCTGCTATTTTCCAACGCCTCTGCTTGTTGATATTTATGTTCAAAAAAATAATCAAACAAATCAAGCGGGCCAATAGTTATTGGCTTTTTTGTATTTAATAAGGGATGTTTCGGATTATATTTTCCGACAAATTTTTTAACCGTTTTATCTTCCAATATTCTTACATTTTGAATACTGTGCGATGTTATAAATCCGTCTTGCATTACCATTACGGGAGTTAAGACATTTTTATTTTCGGCTACTTTAAGAGCGATCAGCATATTGTCATAAGCTTCTTGCGCGTTCTCGCTGTAAACCTGAATCCATCCCGCGTCTCGTAAAAACATAGAATCTGTATGATCGCAGTGAATATTTATTGGCGCCGATAACGCTCTGTTCGCGATAGCCATTACGATTGGAAGCCTGGATCCGGACGCGATATACACAATTTCCGCCATTAAAGCAAGTCCCTGAGAAGCTGTTGCGGTCATTGCCCTTCCGCCCGCGGCTGAGGCGCCGACCACCGCGCTGAGCGCGCTATGTTCTGATTCAACATTTATTAACTCCGTATCAACTTCTCCATCCGCCACAAATTGGGCGAATGTTTCAATAATCGGCGTCTGCGGAGTTATGGGATACGCCGCCACGACATCTGGATTAATTTGTTTCATCGCCACGGCCACTGCTTGTCCGCCAGATAAGGCTTGGTATTTATTCATAAAATATTAAGTTATTAAATTATTAAATTAGAACGAAATTTATAAACCAAAATAATAATTGCAATTAACAATGAGAGCCAGAGAGTAATAAAAAAATATACTACTGTATCCCCTCTTTTGATTTTATGTTCGTGAATTATTGTTTTATAACTTCCATTTTTATAACTCAGAGACAATGGTTTCATATCTTGACTGTATAAATCAGAATTATCATAATTTCTGGAAATTGTTAAACGGTAAGAATCATTATTATCGTCAGCTATAACATACAAATCATCATCCATCTCTTCTTTCGCAAAAGCGCGCCTGAGCTTGGTTAGAAAATATTTTTTGTCAACAATGCTTTTCAAATTCCCTAAATTTTCAATTCTATGTATTCTAATTTTATCTTCCTTTTCAAGCATCAATTCCGGATCAATCCAATCGGCATACTCCAAACGAAATTCGGGAGCTTTAACTTTATTTTTAGTTAAAACATAAAGCAATACTTCATTCGTCTTGTTGTTTTTTTCTATTATTTTTTTTAATTCCCTAGGAAAATACCCTCTCAAATTATTTTTAAGATCGTGTTTAATTCCATCTTCAGTATAATAGGGAAAAGATTTTTCCAGCTCCCACATCACGCTGTGATATCTTCTTCCGTCAACTTCTCCATAAGAAACTTGACACTCATAACCCATAGAAATTATATTCTTTATATAACTTGGATATTCAGTCCTATTTTGAAAATCCGTAATAATTTGATTAGCAAGATTCTCTGCGATATTCTGTCTGTCAAATTTATATTCTTCAAATGCTCCACAATCATAAAACTTTATCAAAGCTTCTTCACTATCTTCTCCAATTATTTTTTGAGCTTCATTTTCAAACCACTGGGAAGTGTTATTTCTTTTCCACCATCTGTTTTCATAAAAATCATATTGCCTTTTAGAATAAGTTATCTTATCAAAAGGTTGATTGTATAATAAATTTTCATTATAGCCATCGCCATTTTTTATATCTAACCAGACTTCTTCCGCGCAAATATCAAGCCAGCGATCAAAAAATGTTGCGACATTATTCTTATATTTTTCTAATTCCGGACGAATAGAAATAATTTTTGACACATAATCATCTGCGCTTAGAGTGGAAAATTGAGTTATTTTTAAGGGATATATAATATTATCTGTTTTGAAGCTAAGTTTTATCGGATGCAATTCTTTATTATTATCTTCGTCAATTTTCATTGCTGTAAAGAACCAGTTTTTATTTATATACCAATCAAGCAATTCTTTAGCCTCTTCCGGAACTTGATATTTATTAATTGTGAGCCATTTATATAAACCTTCCGAACCTTCCGCCGATAAAATAGACACTTCATACGCTCCTATTTTTTCTCTTGAATAAACAATAATTTTTTCTTCGTCGGCAAACATATTCGTTGGTCCCAAATTGCCCTTATAAGTGGAATCGTATTTTACATTTGGTTTGGTAATCTCATGCAATTCTACAAATAAAGCGGCTGGTGCTTCGGTCACTTTTGGCAAACTCGGAGTCGGCACAATCCAAACAAATTTGCTCGCATCTCCCTGATGCCCAACATTTAGATATAACTCTTCGTTATTATTTTCAAAAACAATCAATGCCGTTTGATGCGGTTCATATAAATCTTCTTTTTCAAAAGGAATAAAAATGCCATCAGCCTGGACTAAACTAAAAGAAAGAAGAAAAAAGTAAATAACAGAAAAAAATAATGCTGTTGTTTTGTTTTTTTTAATTTTTAACATAAGCATGATTTTAAATATTTATTTAATGATGCAATTTACAATTTATTTTCCATCATCTCATCCAAAACCTCCAAATACATCGCGCTACTCCAAAGCTGCGCCCCGCATCCAGCAGAAGTTTGTTTTTCCGCGGAACTTACTTCGCTGTGATGTCCGATTATTCCGTTATAAAGAATTTCATTTGTGCTTGCTTCCATTATAGAATTTATGTATTCCGAATATTTATGCGGGTTTAAACGATATAAAACAAGCGCCGCTAAATTATTTATCCAATACCAGCTATTTCCATTGTGATAGCTTGCGTTATTTTCTCCAGTATCTTTTGGAATAAATTCACTGCTTGTTATATCTATTGACGACAGTCCTCCCCATTCAAGATAAAGCTTCGGCAGTATTTTGTCAAAACATAATTCCCATTTTTCTTTATTTAAGAGTTCAGAATATAAATATGCCGCCAAAAAAATATTTGATCTTATTGTTCTATCGTCTGGACCATCAAATAAAATTCCGTCTTTATAAAATTTCTCTCTGACTTCAGTTTTTAATTCTTTTTCTAAAATCTGATACTGATCGTTTTTTGTTAATTTGTACAAAAAGTTGTACATTCTCAATCGCCCGGCTTGGATTTCAATTCTCGCTCCGTTTCTATCTAAGCTATCCATCCAGGTCTCGTTTTTTTTGCTGTCCGCCAAATCGTCAACCGTTCTCGTTTGAACTAAATTAGAGATCGCTTTTTCAAATCCTTTTGTGATATCCATTTTAAAATCCTTTGGTAATTTATGATTGCGGGAAATTTTAAAAGTTCTTTCCGCTAACCAGCTAAGCGCGTCGGCGCTTTGTAATTTCATTTGTTCTGCGCCAAAAAATCTTTGTTTGGGAGCTTGTCCATTATCTGAATTTGTTTTCAATTGCGCTAGAATTATTTCTTGCGCTAAATTTCTATCTAACTTATAAATTTGCAAAAGGGATATTGCCTCGTCTCTGTGCCAAAATTGGAAAAACCACGGCAATCCGGCGTAAGCGCCTTTTTTGTTATTATTTTCAACTAACAAAGTATTGATGGAATTTTCAGCGCACAAATAAGCCATTTTTATTTCATCGTCGCTAATATTTGTAGGCTTTATTTTTTTATAAGTACCGCTTTTTGTTTTTTCGCGCAGTTCATCAAAATTATTAAACACACATTCAGCTTCCTCTATTGCTTTTTGAGGACTACCGGCTACCGAGAAAACAGCGTTTTTAAATTCAATTTCCAGCGCCTTAAAAACAAATCTGTCACATGGATGTGAGTTTCTGTCTTTGTCTTTCCGATAATGCTTGGAAAAAAATTCTCCTATTTTTTGATAATCATATCTATCCGTTTTTATTGCTAAATATAAAATAAATTCTTTTTTATCATCTAACCCGTCTTCAGCTAAATTGCGTCGTTTTGTAAATTTTATTAAAGCGTGCTCTCTTTCTATTTTAATGTCATAAATTCTGCCCATTTGTCTTGAATCATACGGATAACGCATATCTAAAATAATTTCCGCTTTCGCTTTTTTGCTTGTTTTAAGACAGAGTGAATTATAACCGTCTGGTATAAAATATTTCTCGCTAAGATTATTTTTATACTTTCTCTCAACCTCAAAAAAACTGTTCTTGATTCCTGTTATTTTAGAATCGCCCAAAATATTTATCTGATCAATTATCTTATAAACCGCTAATTTATTTTTATCTTTTTTTCCGTCCACGTAAAAAAACCCCTGATAGCGTGTTTCATCTCCATTCGTTAAATAAAAATAATTTCCCAAATCATTCCCCAAAAGAAGATCAGCATTTTCGCTAATTTCTTTCTGTATTTTTTTATTTTTATATTGGTGGGTTAGGTTCATTTTATATTTTATTTACAAACTTGAAACAGAAACAAATTTGTTTTCAACTAAATCAAAGTATCCAGTTATTTCATCAGATTCCTCATTAACAAAGCAAGGAAATTTGTCGGGAAAATACTCTACATATCTTCTGATGTTTATTTTTCCTCTGTCAACCATATCCCCGTAACTATCAAAATAACGATCTGGATGATTATAATAATCATTTGACACTATAAATCCTGGTGGTCGACAATTAAAAATAGCCTCTTGATCTTTTATTAAATGTCCATTATCAACATCTTCCTTGGAAAGTCTTTCATTGTTAATAATAATTTCTATGTCATTATCAGAAAGAGAATCTTCATTTTCGCCTAGTAATCTTCTCGCTTTTTTTTCGGCATTAAAAATAGTAGATGATTTTGAGCTGGCAATTTTTATATCAACATCTAACATGGCTTCTCTTACAAAATATATAAAGTCTTTACTTTCTGGTTTGAACATAAAAACAGAGATATGTGATCCAGGACCATCGGCAAATTTTCCCCCAAAATATAAGTCTGCTTCCTCAAATAAATCAAAATCACCAAATATCAAATAGCCAATTTCATTACTAAGATTTTTTTCTTCAAATGGATATTTGGTTGAGATTGTTTTTAAAGAACGATCTTTTGCTCCATAATCACCGAACTTTCTATTAGTAAATAAAATAAATTCTTGCTCCTTAAATTCATGAACAGGAAATTCTGTTTTTTCTCCGTTTAGCAATAGCATACTTCCTCCTCCTTTTGAAGAATAAATACCTGGTTTATTTTCATCAACAGTTTCATCTTTTTCTATAAATTTGAAAGTAGAAAGGATTTGATCAAAAATCGGTTTTTTTCTTGTGGCATTGAAAATAAAAACTTTATTATCATTAGCAAAAAGAACGACTGCCGAAGGGCCTGCCGACGGCAAATTCTCGTGATAAAAAACTCTCTGAGTTCCTTGAATGCCAGCGATTTGAATGTTACTGGTTACATCTTCTGAAGATGCATGTTCCACATGTTCCTTAATGTACTCCTGCAAACTTACATTATTTATATTTAAAACGACACTAAAAGCTATGGGTTCACCTGCATGATCTCCTGGATATGGAGGATCAAAATATATTGTTTGATTATTTTTTTGAGGAAGTCCTTTTATTTCCCAACCTTCTGGATACTTAAATTCAAACCCAGACTCCTCATTCCGATAAGTCTGCCAATTTGCAGTTTCGTCTTTTTCTATAAATTTGAAAGTGGAAAGAATTTGATCAAACAATTCGTTACACTTCTCCAATCCCTCTTTTTTTTGCCATTCCTCTCCCTTACAAAAAAGTTGAAAATCAAGTAATGTTGTTAGATCTGTTTCTTCTCCACAATAAAATAAATATTCCCCCCGGCCTTTTATAACTTCAGCAGGATACACTTTTAAGTTTTTATCCACACAAAATCCCCCGAGAATTAAATGTTCGTCTAATAAAAAATCATTGCATTTTTTCTCGCTAATTCCTTCTTGAAAGCTCGAAAAAATAATTTTAGGAAGATTGTTATCTGAAAGAACAACAAACTCACCTTCATTGCGGCATGTCGGAGAAGAAGGAAAAGTAAAAGGCGAAACACTGTCCAATTGATTGGTTCTTACTAAAAATTCTGCATTTTTTGATTCAAAAAAAGTCTGAAAGAAATAATCATCAGTATTTCCTTCATTCTTCCAATCTTCTGGATATTTTATTTCATACCCATATTTTTCATTCCGATAAACTTTCCAATCTGAAATATCTCCTTCCTCCTCAAAAACCACCGGCTTTTCACTTTTATCTAAATCACTCCTATTCTCTGACACCTGAATCACAGGAGTTATATTTTCTTTAATTCCAGAAAATAAATATCCAATTAATCCATAAACAGCGCCAATGCCGACAATAAGAACGACAGCGGTTATAATGCTTGGCAGATTTGAAGGAGAAATCGTTTTTTCTGGTTTAGTTATTTTATTTTGCATAATGATGGATTAATAAATAAAATAAAATCTATACATTTAAAATATCGATAGTATCTAAAACTTTTTTCTTTTCATTTATTTTTTGGAGTAAATTTTAGTTATTAGTTATTTTTTATAATACTTGAAATAAGCGGAAATGAGAATAACATTCTGGAGCGCCTCCTCCTGGTGGAGGGGTAGGCTTTGTTAATTTCAGTTTTACTAAATTATTTTTATTACTGCCGAGTAATTTATATAGATCTTCACCTGAAATAATATTTTCCACTGTTCCACTATCTCCCGAATTCATTGAGTGAATAATATTTTTATCTTTATTATAACAACCAATTCCTATGCTATTATTTCCAACAAAAGAATTTCCTTTAGAATCGTTTATAAAATCATAGATTAAATCGCTACTAGTATCTTTAACAACAAAAAAGGCATAATCCACTGTTTCACTGCACATGCCGTTTTCATCGCAAACCCATCTTTCAATGTCTAAATATCCCGTAAGAGTCAGTGTTCCAAAAAATCCAATTCTATCGCTCTTTTGAAAAACAGTTTCATCTTCTTCTATAAATTTGAAAGTGGAAAGAATTTGATCAAAAATTTTACCTTCGTAAACACTACAACGATCTGTGAATGAAATGGTCATCTTACCATCAAATATTTTTGTGTATGTTTCAACACAAATGCCAGCACCATGATAAGTTATTGCCTCTCTTGTATCTACTGAGAATTCTTTAATTGTAGGTATGTTGCCTTCATTAATTATTACATCTCCTTCTTTATAAGCTCCTACGCTAATATTTCTGATTGCTTCATTTTTTGTTATAACCTCAGATATATTTAAAAATAATGGACAATATTTATTACCTTCAAAATCAAATACAGGACAACCAAATATAATTCCTTTTCTATATTCATTTTCTTGCCACAAAGGATTATCCCAATCGCCCGGATATTTCAACTCAAACCCATACTCCTCATTCCGATAAGTCTGCCAATTTGCAGTTTCGTCTTTTTCTATAAATTTAAAAGTGGAAAGGATTTGGTTAAATTCTTTTTCAGAAGTTGAATCATTTTTATAGATAATAATGTAAATGTTATTCTTTTGAATACAATTTAAATAAAGATCACCCTCGTCACTCTTTTTAAGAAACTTTATTATTTTAATATTATTTAAATATATCTCTTCTTTTTGAATCTCATTATTTTTTAAATTTTCATCTATTTTTTCTTTGGACCATTTTTCATTTGCCACTTCTATTCCCAAATTATGAGACAAATGAGATGCTCCCTTGCTGAACATCATTTCTGAATTTAATTTATATCTATCCTCTGTCCAAAAATTTATACTCTCCTCGCTATTTTTTTCTATAATCCAATTATTTGGGTACTTTATCTCAAACCCATATTTTTCATTCCGATAAACTTTCCAATCTGAAATATCTTCTTCCCCCTCAAAAACCACAGGCTTTTCAATTTTATCTAAATTGCTCTTATTCTCTGACACCTGAATCACAGGAGTTATATTTTCTTTAATTCCAGAAAACAGATATCCCACTAATCCATAAACAGCGCCAATGCCGACAATAAGAACAACAGCGATAATAATGCTTGGCAGATTTGAAAGAGAAATTGTTTTTTCTGGTCTTTTTGTTTTGTTTTGCATAATATAGATATTATTTTGTTAAATATTTAGAACTTTCTCGCTTCAATTCATCTCTAAAAAATTCTGTCATCCCGAACTTGTTTCAGGATCTTTGTTATTTTAGGTTTTAATTTATCCTATTCAATATTATCTTTCATCTACAACGCAAACACAATTATTTTTTTGTTTATTTTTTTTAAAAACAGTAATTGCGTTAGTAATTGCGTTTTCGTCCTAATCAAAATGTTTAATGATTTATAGATTAGATTAGCGTAATAGCTGAAAGATTCTGAAACAAGTTCAGAATGACAGAATAATACAACATTATTTATTCCCGGTAAAATTCCGCCGCGTCCTCAGGAGAAGTTTTGACAATAAAAGAATCTGTTGCTAGCTCAAACCCTGCCCAAGTATTTACCCTTGGCGCGATCACAAAATGGAAATGCAAATCTTCTCCTGTTGGCGAATAGTGCAAATAAAAATTATAAGAAATACCTGCTCCCTCAAGTTTCGGCAGAATTATTTTAAATATCTCAGCTAAATTTTTAAATTCTGCTTCTTTTAATTCGGTTATATTTTTATAATGTTTCCTTGGAAAAATCAACGCTTCATAATTAAATCTCGGCGCGTAAGGCGCAAAACAAATAAAATCATCATTAGCAAAAATAAATCGCTTGCTTTTTTCCTCGCTTTTTGTTATCTCACAGTATGGACAGCTCTTGTATTTCTTCACAGCGTCAATTTTTTCTTGAACTAAAGATGGAATGGTGTTTGTGGCAATAATCTGGCTGTGAGAATGAACTAGTGAAGTCCCTGCTTTTGCTCCGCTATTTTTAAAAATCTGCACATATTTTATTCCTTCTTTCGCGCTTAATTCTTTCATTCTTAAGGCATATACTTTCAGAACTTCTTCAATTTCTTCCACGCTCAAATCCGCCAGCTGTTTTTCATGATCTGGCGTTTCCGCAATAATCTCATGAGACCCAAACGCCTCTCCATTTGTGTAAAATTTATTTTTTGTTTCAATTTCTTTCTTCAAACTTTCGTCAACCGCAGGAAATTTATTTAAAAACCAACGCACTTGCCATTCGTCTTTTTTATTTTTATTACTAATTCTCCCAATCTCCGGCGGAGTTAAACTCTCACTTCCAGGACAAAAATAACAAATATCTTCTTTATTTTTTATTTTATTTTTCTCAACCTGCTGTGGCCTTTTAGCGCGATCAGACGCAATATAACTCCAGCGATTGAGAATGTAATCTTTTCTTAGGTTTATCATAGTTTTTTGTGAAATAGTAATATATATTTTTGGAATGTCAAACGAGCCACAGCGAAGTTTGACCGAAGAACGATAAAACTTAATCTTACAATATTTCAAGTAGAACTTCACTGCGGTTCGTTCTACGCTCCAAAATATAGCAAAATTAAAGATATGTAAATTCTAAACATCTATTTATTTTTTTCCACCGCCTTATTCTGCGCTTCAATATAATTCATCGCAAAATTTTCCCAGTCTGCCATAAAAGCGACTTTGCGCGCCTGGATTTTATTATCAATTCTCTGCCTCTTTGTAAAAAGCGTATAATTATAAAGAATATCAACAAAATCATTAATCATCTCTTCTTTCTTTTCATTTTCTATATCTAAAATATAAATTCCCGGCACTTTTTTATTATGGAGCGTGTCATAAAAATATCTTCCAAATCCTGACAGATTACTTGTTAATGAAGCAACTCCAAGAGCGGCAGTTTCCAGCGGAGTGTATCCCCATGGCTCATAATAAGAAGGGAATATTCCTAAATGACACGCCTGGAGACTTTGATAATAGTCAAGGTCGCCAAGCCCATCAGCGCCGGTCAAATAAATCGGATAGAAAATAACTTTTACTCTGTCTTCTTCTCTGTTTTTGAGTCCCGCTTTTAGAAAAGCTTTTAAAATGGGATCATTCTCACTATCCGTTATTTTATGTGTTGAGAACGGCGCCTCTCCTCCTTTGGATTTTAGCCTAAGAATCTTCCTTTTTATTTTAAGAATAAAATCATCGTCAAAAATTAATTTTTCGCTTATTTTATTTTCTGAAGTAATGGCGTATAGTAAATTTTCTTCAGTCTCCTCTTTTTCCTCTTCTAACAAATCCGTTATATCGCGATATGCTTCTCTTGCTTCAATTATTTCTTGTCTGATACCCTCTGTTCCTGTCGGTACCCAAAAGAAAGTCACAACGGTTTTCTTACTTTTATCTTTCTTCATTTTTTCGTTAAGTTTTCCAAGAGATTCTATCGTAATGTCAAGCCCTTTATTGTGAAATTCATAACGGCTGGCGGTAAACATAAATAAAGTATTTTTCAGATCAATTTTATAATACGGAAAAAAATAATAAAGCGCGAATTCACGCAGCTTATTTCTATATATTTTATGTTTCAACGCCGCTTTTTCAAAACTTGGAAAATTTGACATATCCAAGCCATTTGGCAGAATGACATCAACTTCCCTCTTAAGAAGATGTTTCGCTTCTAGCGCCGTAATCTGACTAACCGTCGTAAAAACATCCGCCGCCTTAGCGCTTGCCTTTTCCATTAAATGTTTGGCTTGCATTCCATATTTATACGCTTCTTTTTCCGGATCTATTTTATCTAAAACCGAATAAAGGTCGTATCCATGTCCGGCTAAGGTTCTTCCAAGCGATGTGGCATGCGTTGTAAAAATTGTTGACACTTTTATATTATTTTTTTTCAAATATAAAATTGCTCCTCCCGAAAGCCATTCATGCGCTTGCGCGGCTATTTTTTTATCGTGATGAACTTTGCTTATTTTTTCAATCAAAATTCCAACCGCCCAGCTCCATAAAACCGGCTCGTTAAAATCATAAGGAGCGTCCAAAGAATCAACTTTAAAATCATCCCAAATTTCTTTTTTGATATTATCAACCTGCGGCCAAAAATTTTTGCAATCAATTAAAATTACTTTCGGCTCTCCGTCAACAAGCCATTTTCCAAAATGACAGACGATCCCCCTCTTTTTTAATTCATTACAAACTTCTATATATTTTTCGGGAACTGGATCTTCTTTGAATGTTGTTCTGCTCGCTTCAATAAAATACGGTCCAATCAAATAATATTCATCCTTATAATGCTTTTGAATCTGCACGGCTTTTGAACTTAAAGCCGTAAAAATTCCACCGACCTTATTGCACACTTCCCAAGAAATTTCAAAAAGCATATCCGCTTTTGGTTTGATACTATTTTTCATTTTTGTTTTTTAATTTAATTACTTCGCTTTATACTTCTTTAATCCCTCTCCGACTGCTTTACTCATAGTTTTTAAGGTTTTTATCTTGGTAAGCTTATTAGCCAATATCTCATCCTGCAAAACATTTTTTATCC
>DAOWHY010000034.1 GCA_030641185.1 Candidatus Moraniibacteriota bacterium
AAAACTCTGAAAAACTAATAAATTTCTACTTTAAAATTTATTTTTTGCCTTAAATCCTGGATTCCCGCCTTCGCGGGAATGACAAAAACTGCGTTTTTCAGAGGCTCCTTAAATCACTTAGAGACTTTCTTTTCACAATTTTTCGCAAACACAAAAACAAAACCAAACAGCAAAACACTGCAGGTAATAAACCGCTTTCTTCTATTTAGTTGCCCTATAAATCATAGATATTGGTTTGAATACCAAATATATGCTTATTATACATAAAGAAAAAACATTGTCAACCCCAATGTAAATTTCCAATTTCTAATTTCTAATTTTTATTGAATTTTAAATTTTTAATTTTCAAATCATTAAAAATCAAGTTATTAAAAATTGATTAAAAATTAGAAATTAAAAATTAGAAATTAGAAATCATTTTCATATTCTAAAATTTAAAACTTTTGCCGTGATTTCTCCTATCTGCCGAGCGGTAAAACCGCATTTTTCAGAGGAAGTAAAATCAAATCTGGAAATATCATTAAGGGAAATTTTTTTCTTCTTTAATAATAAATCTATTTTTCCAAGAAGTTTTTCTGACAAATCACGGTTATCGGTCCACTCTGACCTAGCGACAACTTTTTTCTTATTGTCCACCAAAAACAAATTGATTGTATTTCCTGTGATTTTTATTTTCAATATAAATTTCATAATAAAAATTTATTTCGCTCTACATCACTATATTCAAGATTTATTCCTCTTCTTCCTTGATTTCAGATTCAACTTTTGGAAATAGAACTATCTTTGCTTTTTTATCTATAATCTCTTCCAGCTTTTCAATTTTCTTTTTAACATCAGAAGTTTATTTTTCTTACTGAATACCCATAAAATAAATATTGGATATCCGATATACAATTCGGTCTAAATATATAACAAAATAGGCAAATAGGCAAAAGAAAAATTGTCATAGTTATCCACAGTTAAAAATTCATATAAATATATAGATATGCTAACATATAAACACACTAGTATGTTTATATGTTAAAATGTCACAATGACTTACCCAATCGTTATCATTCCAATTATAGTCGGATGCGCAACACAATCAATAAAATTCTTGTTGTCCGCAGTAAGACATAAAAAAATAAAACTGGAATTTATTTTCATATCGGGCCATATGCCTTCAGCCCACACCGCCTTTGTTGTTTCGTTAGTAGCTGTAACAGCTTTTTTCGACGGCATATTTTCAACGACTTTTATGATAAGCTTTGTTCTCGCATACATCGTCATTTATGACGCTTTAAAGATCCGGGTAAACATCGGATTTAACGGCAAGGTAATAAACAAACTTGTCCGAGAAATTCCGGAAATTAGAAATAACGAATACCCGATATTGCGAGAAAGAGTGGGACATAAGCCATTAGAAGTCTTTATAGGAGCTGTTCTAGGATTTGTATTAACTATATTTCTAATAATTCTATTGGAAAAATTATAGAGGAGTTAGACAACAAAAAAATAGGAACTGCGTCCTGTTTTTTTTATTCTTTAAATTATTTTTTGTAAAACAAACTTTTGACTTTATGGATTTTTGACTTTATAGATTTCATAAACCTGTATATTGTATATTCAATACTGTTAAAAATTAAATCATAAGCGCCAATATAATTTTTTTCAAACCCTCCAAATCCTTTTTTAAATTTCGTGATCCCGCCCCAAGACACTGAGTGTCCTCGCCGTGGACACTCAGTGCCTGAACTCACACCCCAAAAATCATATTTCTCACATCCTATTTTTTTCGCATCCATAATTTGCCTCCACTGCAAAAGATATGGCGCCATAATATTTCTATATTCACTGGAAGATGCCCCATGAAGATAAACCGCCAAATCTCCAAAATGCAGAACAATATTTGCCGCGATGATTTTATTGTCATACTCCGCGAGATATAGTTTTGCCCGAAGGTTTTGTTTGTCGCGCTGAACTTGATACTTGTCATCTTGAACTTGTGTGTGCGGGAACTGGCTTGTAACCAGCTCCTTTCGTTTTGAGGTCTCATTTTCTTTTTCGCCTATCCGGAAAACATTCGGAACGGGTTGCAAACCCGCTCCCGCAAGATTTTCCAACATTTTCCAATAATAATCTCTGACATGAGAAACGAACTTATCCCGCCGAGAAGTTTCTTTAACTAATTCCCAAAAGTTCTCAAACTTCTCTTTAAAATTTTCTTTATCATCTGTTCGTAATTCGTAATTCGTAATTCGTAATTCCTTTTTTCCCGCCAGCCGAATATTATATCTCGTCTTCTGCTTCATATCTTTTAACAATTCTTCTTCCGATTTTGTAAGATCTAAAATTAAAGTATCTCTCGGTTGAACTTCTGATAGTGACTTTTTAAAAATCCCCCCAGCCCCCTTTTTGAAAGGGGGAGTTCTTAATTCCTGATTCACTCCAATCGGCGGATCAATTTTCAAAAACAAACTTTTTTCTCTCTTGGCAATTTTTTTAATCTCACTAAATAAAAAATCTAGACTTTTGACTTTATGGACTTTAGGTTTTATGGACTTTAGACTTATTACCGGTCCCCTTGGGCAATAAAAATAACTCCGCCCAAAAGGCAAATCGTGTTTTACGATCAAAGCAACGGCAATCAATTTTGAACTCGTTTTATTAATTCCCCTCTTGAGAGGGGTAGGCTGCGTAGCAGACGGGGTGTGTGCAAAACCATCAATAACCCCGATTCTCCAAACTTTCCTTCCTAAAGATTTCTGAAACTCTCCCCACTCCCAAGCCTGCAAAAAACTCTCTGAACAATTTTCAGTTATAAATTCATTCCAAATTTCTTTTTGATTTTCTTTAATTCGGATTACTTGCATAATTTAGTATTAAGTATTGAGTAGCAAGTATTGAGTAGCATCTGTATCGTCGTGCTTAATACTTACTACTCACTACTTGTTACTATCGCAATTTCAAATTCGCATCCGCCTTCACATTCTTCCAGCTTTTAATATTTTTATTATTGATAATATTATAATACGCCGCGATCGCAATCATCAAAGCATTGTCAGTTGATAAATTAGAAATTGGTATTTGGTATTTAGTATTTGGTATTTCTTTATTTATAACTTCCTTTAATTGTTTTTGGAGTTCTTTGTTGGCTGAAACTCCTCCTCCAAGAATAACATTTTTAACTTTATGTTTTTTTGCCGCCCTTACAGTTTTAGAAATCAAAACATCAATTACCGCTTGTTGAAATGACGCTGATATGTCTGCTTTATATTGATTGCCGTAAAGACGAGGCACTGCCTCGTCTTTACGATCGCAAAAACCACAAACTTCATATAAAACCGCGGTTTTCAATCCCGAAAAACTAAAATTATAATCTTTGCTATTTATCATCGGACGAGTAAATTTAAATTTATTTCTGTCTCCTTTTTTTGCCATTTTTTCTATTAGAGGTCCGCCCGGATAACTAAACTTCAAAAGTTTTGCCACTTTGTCAAACGCTTCCCCCGCCGCATCGTCAACAGTCTCCCCTATTATTTTATAATTCAAATCCTTTTTCATTAGAACAAGCTGTGTATGTCCGCCCGAAACAGTAAGACATAAAATTGGAAATTCCGGCTTCCATAGTTTAAAATCGTTCTCAACCTTACAGTCCTTAGAAACTTTATAAACTTTTGACTTTATAGACTTTTCAAACTCCGTTAGCCAGTTAGCGTATATATGCCCTTCCAGATGATTAACGCCAACCAATGGCTTATTCAAAGAATAAGCCAGCGCTTTTGCCGCGCTCACTCCAATTACTAAAGCAGGAATAAGTCCTGGTCCTTTTGTTACCGCGACATAATCAATTTTATTTTTATCAAAATGAATTCCCCTCTTAAGAGAGACAGACTGCGAAGCAATACAACGAATTCCCCTCTTGAGAGGGGTAGGCTGCGAAGCAGACGGGGTGTGTTTCCCCGCTTGCTTAAAAGCCCTTCTCAAAACCGGCACCATATTTTTTAAATGCATTCGCGCGGCCAAAGCCGGCACAACCCCGCCATATTTGCTATGCGCTTTTACTTGAGATGAAATAATATTGGCTAAAACTTTAGTTTTATTTTTCTTAAATTCAACTATCGCCACCGCCGTCTCATCACACGATGTTTCAATTGCTAAAATTATCATTCTAACATTTAAACATATTAACATTTTAACAATACAGCATATTTCCGCTCTTTACAAATAAATAATATACTGCTAACATACCCTATGTTAATTCAACATTAAATATATTGATTTTATGTTCAAATGTTAATATGTTTAAATGTTAATATGTTAATATGATTCCGGTCCCTTCGTCTAGTGGTTAGGACACCAGGTTTTCATCCTGGAAACAGGGGTTCAATTCCCCTAGGGACTACAAATCATAAAATAAAAACTCCTTATTGAAAGGGGTTTTTGTTTTATGAATAATAAATTATTTTTTGGGAAATAAATGCTGAACCGCTATTAAAAGCATTGCTGTTATTTGTGTTATTGTTGCACCCACGAATAAGTTAAAACTCCACTCTTCCAAATGAAATCCAAACCATCCAGTCGCTTGAAACCAAGTAAAACAAAAAATGACAACAGTCTCAATTTTAAGAAACCAAAATAATGTTGATAGAGTTTCTCTCTTTAATTTTATATCTTGCTCAAGAGCTTTGTTTTTAAGTTCTTCTCGTTCAGCTTTACTTTTTTCTAAAATTACAGATACCTTGTTTCTTTCTGTCGTTTTTCCGTAAGTTATAGGATGGATTTCCTTGTTACGCCTATCACGTAACAATTTCAAAATTTTATTTTTTCGTTCCGAATATTCATGTTCATTTTGAAAATCTCTCTTGCCTCCATTATTTTTTAAGTCTTCTTTTCCCATATCTTTTTAAATCAAGTTTAATTTTTCTAATCTAACACTCATCGCCGAAACGGAAACATTAAATACCTTCGCGCACTCTTCCACATTTTCGAATATCTTCCATGCTTTCTTTACTAAATCAGTAGGCATAATCAATGAAGCGGCAAAATTGTTTGCTTCTGTTTCTATCTTTGTATATTTATAAACATCTAGTCTAAACAACTCTCTGTTTCCTGAAGAGTTTTCGCTATCAATAATAATTTCCTCTTTTCTTATGGTATCCTGATGCAAAAAATAGTGACCTAACTCATGGGCAATAGTAAAATATTGCCTTGTTTTCGATTTGTCTATATTAACAAAAATAGTAAACTCGTTTTTATCTTTATTAAATTCTATAACGCCAGATAAATTACTGCTTAGTGAAATTAAAACAATGCTTAAATCTCTCCTGTCCTCTTCAATTTTTTCAAAAGGAAAAGGAGACAGCCCCTCTGGATTGTATTTTTCTATTATTTCTTCCGCCCTTCTTTGGGCATTTTGAATATCTGGCATTTCCATTTTTACAATTTAATAATGAAAAAATAAGTTTAAATTTGTTTCTATCTTAATTTTACAACATTTTGATAAAAACACAAACAAATAGAATAATCCTATAAATACTCCCCCGTTCTATATTTTTCCTTTTTAGAAATAATCATAATTCTATTCCAACTATACCCCTTTTTTATAAAAGATTCTGCCGAGGAAAATGGCCTCTTTTTCTTATTTTCCAATAAGTAAACAGCATGAGAATCGGCGTATTTAATCAAAGTTCCGTTCGGATGATACTTCGAACTTTTTATGCTTTTTCCTTCTTTATATTCATTTAGAACGGAACTTTCCACCTGTTGAATCCATTCCCACTTATATCCAAGACCACTAAACACATCCGCGTTTTCAATCCAAAATTTTTCATTGCCGTTTATGACATATACTTTGTATCCAGATCCCTTAACCAAAGAACCGCCTGAAAATTTCTTTTTTAGATGCCCAGTAACAAAGGTCATCTCCGAAGCAATCTTTTTCTTTCTGTTAAAACTGTCTTGAGCTGTTATTTTATAATAATAAGTAGTATTTGGTTCAAGGCTAGTTAAGGTGATTTGATGATTCAATTTTCTTGATTCTGAAACAGTTTTTTTGTGCTTGTATCTTCCAGGCACAGTGCCGTATTGTATCACGCTTTTGGCGACCAGATTTGTTCTGAAATTAATTGTGATCCTTCTGGAAAAAACAAGCTCTTCGTCGGGACTAAGAGGCTTAACATTCAAAATAGACAGGTCGGGACTATCGCCTTTGTAATCATTGGTATTAAAAATAAATTGCCTGCCGTTAGTTTTATTCCCCGATCTATCTTCGGCAACAATTTTCAAATAATATCTTGTGCCAGATTTTAATCTGTGTATTAACAACTCGTGTTCTTTCTGAAAACTTCTAACTTTGGTAGTTTTTTTTAAATTATTCTCTTCGTCGCCATAATAAATAACTGCCCTCGCCTCTTCATTCGTCGCCCAAGAAACCGCTACCGCGTTGTTTATTACCTGTAAGATTTTCTGTTCTTCAAATCGCGGCTTAATAAGATCCTCTTTTTCCATATTCTTAGTTGAAAAACTTTGCAGAAATGATTCTTCGCTATTTTCCAATCTATCAATCGCTACAATTTTAAAATAATATGTCTTGTTTCTTTGAAGACCGGACAAACTCATTTCGTGATAGTAATTATACAGGCTATATCCCGTATATCTATCTAAATTATCAGGGCTCTCTCCAAAATAAACAGCTCCCTTTGTCTGCCAATTCGGAGTAGACCATTTAATCTTGGCGATTCCATTTTCTATATCGTAAACTTTAATACTTTTAAACCCGAAAAAAGCCATGCTTTGATGGTCATAGCCAGTTGAAAAAAATATTAAAACAATAATCAGCGCGGTTTTCATTAAAACTCCCATAATTTTTATTTAGACTAAACATTGTATTATTGCACAATTTATAAAAATGTCAACAGTCTGTACAAGGCCTTACTTCTTACAAAACAACAATTTTGAATTAAAAAAACAAGGAACAATTTTTCCTTGTTTTATTTTACCAAAAATTCTACCAACTTCTCGTGATCCTTATTCTTTTTTATTATTATCACTCCTGCCTTTACCTCGTTTCTCTCATCACCAAAGTACCAAAGTTTGGTTTGCATTTGAACCATTTATTTCTTTCCCTCCAACTCAGCTTCTTTTTAAACTAAGCTAATTGAAATAAATAAAAATTATTTATTTATTCCAATCAACTCAATTTCAAACAATATTCAATATTCAATATCTCATTTCTTCCCCATCTCCCTTAATGCCATCCTCACCCTCTCTCCCACATCCTTAACCTCCGGAGAAATTTTTGACAAAGCATTCTTTGCTTCACCCGCGTTATATCCCAGACTAATCAAGGCATCTATCGCGTCAGAATGTTCACTTATTTCTTTGCTCTTGTCTTCCAAATCTCCAATATCGGAAATTAAAATTTTATTTTTCAATTCCAGAATAACTCGCTCTGCCGTTTTTTTGCCAATACCAGAAACACGAGTTAATACGCTCGCGTCATTTTTAACAATTGCCACCTTTATTGTTTCGGTATCAGTCAAAGATAAAATTCCAAGCCCGGCCTTTGGTCCAATTCCCGAAATAGATATCAGAAGTTCAAACAGTTCAAGCTCCTTGTAATCTAAAAAACCATACAAAGTAAGCGCGTCCTCTTTGACATTTAAATATGTAAAGAGCTTTATTTCTTCGTTTTCCAAATTTAAATCAGGCAAAACAAAAACCTTAAAGCCAATGCCGCCAGTTTTTATAATTATAAATTTCTCCCCCCGAAAAATTATTTTTCCTTCTACGTAAGAAATCATTTGTTCATACAAACATTAAAACATTAAAACAAAATTGTTCTCGTGTTTTTTTGTTTTAATGTTTTAATGTTCTCGTGTTTATATGATATATCCATTTGACATTTTTCGCAAACTGTAATAAGATTTAATTATCAATATTTTTGATAATATAACAATTTAACAATATAACAATTTAGTTCTATGCCAAATATTAAATCCGCAAAGAAAGCCTTGAAGCAGAACTTGCGAAAAAGAAAAGTAAACCTGAAAACAAAAAATAAGATGAGAAAGATAATCAAAGATTTGAATAGCTTGTCGCGCAAGTTGGAAAAATCAACAGAAAAAATCACAGATGAGAGTATAAAAGAAATACAGAATGGATTGAAAATGGCTTACAAAACTATTGACAAAACAGCCAAGAAAAAAATTATCAAGAAAAACACAGCTTCCAGAAAAAAGTCCGCGTTAGCCAAAAAAGTCAACGCATTAGAAAAAAAGCAAAAAAAATAAAGTCCTAAATTTAGGATAAAAAAACAAAAACGAGGAATAGACCAAAATAAACCATCTCAAAAGAGATGGTTTATTTTTGATTAAAATTTTGTTTTTTATTCGTCTCCCTTAAAAATAAATCTATCTTTTTCTCTTGCGGCTCTATAGAGTTTTGTGATCCGTCTTCTAATGGTAACCGGATGAGGAACTGACTTTAGGTCAAATTTTCCTTCTTCCGCGGCAGTTTGAATATGAATATGACCAAAACCGAACATTGTTGGAATCATCCCATGGACACTGCTTGTTATGTCCTGAATTCTTTTCAAATCTAATTCTGAAACAACACGATTAAAAAATCCGATTTGTTCAATATCTATGATTCGTTCATTTGTTACAATCCAAACATCAAGATAATAGTCAGCCCAAACCGTAAAAATAATAATCCAAACAAATCCATAATAAATAACGGAAAAAAGGATAAACAATCTATTATACGGCTCTTCTAAAAAAGCTGGCAAGACATATGGAACAATAAGAACATAAAATATAATCGGCAACAAACACATAAAAGCAATGTGCAAAAAATACGGCAAAAGAACCATCCAATGTCTTCTTGCCACCAGAACGACCTCTTCATTTTCGTGCTGTCCGGGAAAAATATATCCATTCTCTTTATCTGAATTATTCTTATGTAAATTTATCAATTTTTTTGTCATAATGAAAATAAATTTGCAGAAACTTATAGAAATTAATTGAAACTAATCATCAGTGGCAAACAACAATTAATTTTTAAAAATCTCCACAAGTTTCAATACTATGATTTAATAATAATTTTCATCCAATTCCAATTCCAAACTTGATTTTTCCACAAAATCTCCAATACTGATAACACTCCAATCTATAAATAAAAACACGAAAATTATTAAACCGGATATTAGGATTAGAACGAAAGAAAAAAACAAAGCAGCTTTTTTCGACTTACCGTCCTTTAGCCCATATCTGTTCAGATGATAAAAAATAAGAAAACCAAGCAAAAAGAAAATGCCAAAAGGAATAGCAACAAATGCTAAAATATTTATGACAATAGACTGAAACATAAATGAGATTATGGATTTACGATGTCATTGCGAGAAATGGAACGGAGCGATAGCGTAGTGGAATGACGAAGCAATCCCGTGACTATGTGCAATGAATTTAATCACGGGATTGCTTCGTCGCCTTTTCGCTCACTGCGTTCGCTCAGGCTTCTCGCAATGACAAAACAAAAAAGTCTTTTGTGATTCAAATTTTACAGCAAGCTATCTTGTTTATCTTTCGGATATTCAATACCTAAATGTTCATAAGCCAATTTCGTGGCCTTTCTCCCTCGCGGCGTTCTGATCAAAAATCCAAGTTGTAAAAGATATGGCTCATACACATACTCAACTGTATCTTCTTCCTCTGAAATACTTGCGGCTAAAGTCGAGATTCCGACAGGACCGCTATCAAATTTTTCTATGATAGTTTCAAGAATTTTTCTATCAGCATGCTCCAATCCATAACAATCTATTTCCAAATACTTAAATGTTTCATCTACAATATTTTCGTTAATAATTCCATCGCCTTTAATCTGAGCAAAATCACGAACTCTTTTTAATAAACGGTTAGCAATTCTCGGAGTTTTTCTTGAACTTCTCGCTATTCTTTTGGCCCCGCGTAAATCAATTTTCGTGTCAAAAATTTTACTTGACCTTATTATTATTTTTTCAATTTCATCATTATTATAGTAATCAAGGCGATGCGTGATTCCAAAACGATTTAATAACGGAGAAGAAATAAGATCAATTCTTGTTGTTGCCCCAATCAAAGTGAACTTTTGTAAATCCAATCTGATTGTTCTGGCCGACGGTCCTTTCCCGACTATAATATCCAAGGCGTAATCCTCCATCGCTGGATACAGCACTTCTTCTATCATTTTATTTAAACGATGAATTTCATCAATAAACAAGACATCGCCCTCCTCCATATTCGTAAGTATCGCCCCCAAATCACCGACTTTCTCAATTGCAGGACCAGAAGTAATTCTAATATTCTTGCCCATTTCATTCGCAATTAAATAAGACAAGGTTGTTTTTCCTAATCCGCTTGGACCGTGAAAAAGGATGTGCTCAATCGTCTCTTCTCTTTTTTTCGCGGCTTTTATAGATATATCTAAATTGCTTTTGATTTTTTCCTGCCCGGTGAAATCAGCCAAATATTTTGGCCGCAGCGATAAATCAACAGCTATGTCGTCATTTTTTTCTTTTGGGTCTGTAAGCATATAAACATTTTAACATACTAACATTTTAACATATATAAATAAAATTTCTGAATCTCAATTTGTTAAAATGTTAGTATGTTAGTATGTTACTATGATATCCCGCTCTTGACAAGGTTTGGTTTCTGTGATAAGATGCTTTGTTGAGTAGAAAATTTTATAAACTACACAAACATCTTTCAATTTGTAGACAGTTGGGGGTATTCTCTCAGACTTGGGTAGCACTGGTGCCAATTGCGGATTTACTGGTCTATTCCTCGGAAATTTCTCCACCCTCATTCTTGATAAAGCTGAGGACTTAGCTGTCTACAAATTGGAAGGTGTTTTTTTGTATTTAAATTTATGAATTTTAAAATTCTATCTGTCATTGCAATGACATTTTGTAGTTTAAATGTTAAAATGCCTGTATGACTTCTAAACAAAGAAAATTTATTTTGATAACTTCGGCAATATTTTTGTCTTTGTTTTTATTTTATAAATGGCAGCTCGCAACATCCAATTACTACTTGAACAAGGGAAATAATGTTTATAGCGCTGAAAATTTTAGCAAAGCATTAAGAAATTATAAATACGCCGCGGCGATTAATGGAAACAGAAATATAATTTATGAGGCAAAAATAAAAAGGGCTGAAATATTTTATGATCATTGGCAATTAAACGAAGCAGAGAAGGAGCTTCTTGAGGCAATTAATGAAAAACGAAATGACTATAGGTCATATGAACTTTTGGGAGATGTTTATTTGGCGAAAAGGGAGTTTGATAAATCAATAGATAATTACAATCGGGCGCTGGAATTAAATAATAAAGAAGAGCTTAACATAAAATTGGCAAAATGCTTTATAGCAAATCAACAGTTAGATTTTGCTTCTGATGTGTTTTTAAATTTGCGAAAGGAAAATTTAAAAAATAATAGCAAGCAAAATCACAATGAGGAACTTTTATATTATCTCGGACTTATAGATTTATACGAAAATGTATTTTACAATGATTATCTAAAAAATATAGAAAGCAGTGGGGATTATAAAGAAAGAATTATAGAAATAAAAAAAGTTATTGAAATTTACAGTGATAAAAAAAACGACGATTATAATGCTTTTATAATTGCCGATTTATATAATAAAATTGGCGAACCATATTTTGCTATTGATAGAATAAGGAAAGTAATAAAAAATAACCCAAGCTATCGCGATGCTTGGATTATATCAGGAAGATCAAATTTTATAATTGGAGACTACAAAAAATCATTACATGATTTTAATAGAGCGCTTGATCTTGACAGCAATAATCCAGAAATTTATTTTTGGATCGCAAGCGTTTATAACAAGACAGGAAACAATTTAAAAGCAGAAGGATTTTTTGGAAAATATGAAGCGCTAAGCCCTCGCAAATAAATAATATATCTATATTGTTATATTATAACTATTTGGTTGCTATGTATAGGAAACTCTGAAAAACTAATGAATTTCTACTTTAAAATTTATTTTTTGCCTTAAATCCTGGATTCCCGCCTCCGCGGGAATGACAAAAACTGCGTTTTTCAGAGGTTCCTATAGCAATTTAATTATTTTTTCTTAAAAATTTCTCCTGTCACTCTAATTACTTCTTCTAAAGAAGTTGAACCGCTTAACGCTTTGAGAATCCCATCTTCCTGCATACTAATCATTCCGTCTTGTCTGGCGGCATTTAAAATTCCAGATGAAGATATGTTCCCTAAAATAATTTTTTCTACATTTGGTGTCATTGTAAAAATCTCAAAGATTCCGATTCTTCCGGAATATCCGATAAAATTGCATTTTGAACAACCCTTACTTCTATATAAAACCTTTATATCATCAGGAGTTTTAATTTCATCGTTCTTTGGAATTTCCGAAAGAATGTTTTTTATTTTTTTAACTGTTTCTTGCGCTGGAAAATATTCCTCCCTACAATGTTCACAAAGTTTTCTGATTAATCGTTGAGCAATAATCACATTAATCGCAGGCGATATCAGGTGTTTATCAACTTTTAAATGCAAAAGTCTTGGAATTGCCCCCGCCGCGTCATTCGTGTGTAATGTTGATAAAACCATATGCCCCGTCAAAGCGGCCTGCATGGCAATTTCCGCAGTTTCAGGATCTCTCACTTCCCCAACCATTATGATATCAGGATCCTGTCTGACTACTGCCTTAAGTCCGTCAATAAAACTAAGACCGTCCTCTTTGCCAACTTCAGTCTGAGAAACGCCGTCAATTCTGTACTCTATTGGATTTTCTAAAGTTATTATTTTTATGCTTGGCTGATTTAAACGATGAACAAAAGAATATAGCGTTGTCGTTTTTCCGCTGCCAGTAGGTCCCGTGGTCAATATCATTCCCGTTGGCTTGCTAATTTGTTCTTCTACTTTTTCCAAATAATATTGATTAAAACCAAGTTCGTCAAGTTGAATTTTTATTGAATTCTCACATAAAATTCTTAAAACTATGCTTTCTCCAAAATTGCTCGGAAGCACTGACGACCTTACGTTTATAGTGGTATTTTCTAAGTTTATGTCAAAATGCCCATCTTGAGGAATGTCATTTACGTTTAATTTCATTTTAGAAAGCATCTTTACTCTGGAAAGTATTATTCGGTGAGTTTTCTTCGGCAACTTAGTGATATCCTGAAGCACTCCGTCAATTCTATATCTTAGCCTTATATAATCAAAACCAGCTTCAATATGAACATCGCTTGATTTTGTTTTTATGGCTCCGGCAATAATTATATTGAATATTTCAGTGGTGTGTATTTCTGAAATTCTCTTTTTTAGTTCAATTATATTGTTTATCCCTTTTTCAAAATCGGTTAAATCTTCTTTCTTTAACGACATTTCCTGACTTTCAAAAACCTCAGTGACTGTTTCAAAATTATAGTTTGACCATGCTCTCTTTAATCCATCCATAGAAACCACTACTAGACTATAATTTATTCCACCCTCTTTTTTTAATTTTTCCAGCAATTTTTTTGTTTCATAGTTTTCTGGATCAACTACCGCTATTTGGAATTTTTTTCCTACTTTATGAACAACAGCTAAATTGGCTTTGAGGGCATCTTCTTCTGGAATTGAGTTTACTGTTTCCGCGTTGATCGGAATCATACTTAAATCAATATAGGAAAGACCAGACTTATTTGCTATTGCTGTCGCTTTTTCCTCTTCACTCTTATGATAAAGACGCTTTAGCGTTTCTCTTTGTATTTTTTCTTTCAGTTCTTTTTTTTCTGTTCGGATGCGTTTTTTGTTATCTGTTTGCATAATGTTTAGAATTATATTTTTGAAACTATGCTTATATAATACTAAATAAACAGGCAAAAGTAAATAGACGAGTAGTATTAAGTATTTAGTAGTAAGTATCAAGCAACGCCGATGTCATCGCGCTTAATACTTGCTACCTGATACTTACTACTTGGTCAGCAAATAAAAAAACATATCTTAAACATATGTTTTTGTTTGTCTCATTTATTAATGCTAATTTCCTGTCCCACTCGCCCATTCTTTAATTTTTTGTAGAATACTTTCTTCTGCCAATTCTATTTCGGCTTCACTAGAAGTAAAAATGATTTGGTTTTCCTCTACTTTTCCATTCAATGATTTTACTAAATTATCAACTTGCGCTTTTTCCAAGAAATTTATAATTCCGCTTATTTTCCCGTCAATTTTATAAATCAAAAGCACGAAATCAAATTCCGGCGAACTATCGGCAAGTTCTTTGACAGCTGAATTTAATTTTTCCGGAGAAACGTTTGCTTTTATAAAATCATCGTCGCCGTTTGGCAAAATAGACCATCCGAGCCTATATTCTTTGTTATATTTAAGATTAGACATAATCTTCCCCATAAGCTTCAGGGTGGATATTGATTTGGTTTTGTATAAATATCTTATTATTTCCTGCTTATTCGCTCCCTTAGCGATAAGAGAGGCTGCGGCTAAAAATGCCTTCGGGGTAGTGTTTTTATTTTGAAAACTATTTGTTTTAAAAATTATTCCTTCTAATAAATTAGTCGCTATTTGCTCGTCTATCAGTTCTTCCTTTAGGTCAATAACCAAATTAAATATTATTTCAGATGTTGACGATGCTGTTACATCCACCATATTTATTTTTCCAAAATACTCGTTAGACGGATTATTATCAATATTAATTACCGGTGCTTCATAAAAAAGATCCGAATTTTCATCATAAATACTTCCCAGATTTTCCGAATCTGATGTTCCTAAAACCATAACAAGATCATATTTAAATTTGGCCGATTCAATAATAATATTCTTTTCTTCTAAATCACTGTTTTTAGCCGTTATAAAAATCTTCAATTTATTATTTTGAACTTCATATCTTAATTGATGCAATTTTTCCTTATCTATATCCAAAGATAAAATATAATCGCGAACTCCTTCAAGCTTATGAGTTATCGTATTTGAAGAAGGTAAAAAAGAATATTTATTCAGAATAGCGGTCGGGCTTACAATGTCCGCTTTTTTTCCCATTTTTTTTAAAACCAAACAAAGACCGAGAGCGGATCCTAAAGCATCTCCATCTGGATTTTTTCCAACACATATCAGAATTGTTTCACTTTTATTGATTTGATCTATTATTTGTTCTTTCGGCAATAGTCCCATTTTTGGTAGCTTAAATAAGATATTAAGGTTGATTAGTCAATTTATCACATTTGAAAAACTTGTCAAGAGCAGGTCATACAGACATATAAGTATTTCAATATTTTAACAAAATTCTTTCGCACTGACAGTTTTTTCTTTAAGTGATATAATAAAAATAGATAAAAATTGTATTATGCCTAAAAATCAGATTACAACAAAAAGTTCTCAAAAAACAAAAGCGTTTGCAAAAAAAGTACTTAGAGAATTGTTTAAATTAAACGAAAATAAGAATTATATCATTTGCCTTTATGGAAATTTGGGCAGTGGAAAAACAACTTTTACTCAAGGACTGGCAGAAGAGTTGGAAATAAAAGAAATTGTAAACAGTCCAACTTTTTTGATTATGAAAAAATATAAGCCCGCGAGAAGGCGACATTCGCGAATGTCGCCTTCGTTGGCAAGTAATAAAAAATATACTCTCTATCATTTTGACTGTTATCGCGTTTCTGATCATCAAGAGATTTTGGATTTGGGATGGGAAGAGATTATAAGTGGAGAAAATAATATTATCGTTATTGAATGGCCAGAAAAAATTAAGGAGATTTTGCCAAAAGAAAGATTGGATTTGAAATTTGAGTTTGTGGATGAGAATATTAGAAAGATAAAATTTGAATTGTTAAATTGCTAAACGGTTCTATCGTCGTGCATAGCAATTTAACAATATAACAATTTAACAACATAATTTTATGATTACTAAAACATATCTTGACGGGAAATTGAATCAGCTTGAAGAGAAATTAAAAAGGAGAATTGATATGAAGGACGAGAGAACGCTTTGCGAAATAGAAATAGGGATTAAAAATTTAAAAGAGAATATTAAATTATTAGAAGAAAAGATTGAAGAGAACAGGGACATAATTAGAAATTATATTAAGAAACAAAATGGCGCAGAACAAGAAACAGAAAAAGTTAAACCGGACGAAAATAAAAAAGGTATAATTACTTCGGATTTTTGATCAAGAAATAATAAAAGAAATTAAAAATTATTATTTTATGCCAGACAAACCCAAAAAATTAATCCTGATTGACGGCAATGCTTTGATGCATCGGGCGTATCACGCCTTGCCGCCGTTGACGACCAAAAAGGGCGAAGTGGTAAACGCGGTTTATGGATTTACTTCCGTGCTTTTGAAAGTGATAAAAGATTTAAAACCGGATTATATGATTTGCGCTTTTGATGTCGCCGGCGGAACTTTTCGCGATAAAATTTATGACGAATATAAAGCAGGCAGAAAAAAACCGGACCAAGAGTTTTATGACCAGATTCCAAAAATAAAAGCAGTTGTGAAAGTATTAAATATACCTATAGTAGAAAAACAAGGATTTGAAGCGGATGATGTAATCGGCACGCTTGCTTTGCAAGCGAATAATGAATTACGAATTACGAATTACGAATTGCAGACCACGATTGTGACAGGCGATTTAGATGCGTTACAATTGGTTGATAAAAATACGGAAGTTTACACTTTACGAAAAGGAATCAAAGATACGGTTATTTATGACGAGAAAGCTGTTTTTGAAAGATACGGATTGAAGCCGGAACAAATCATTGATTATAAAGGATTGCGTGGTGATCCGTCTGATAATATTCCAGGAATAAATGGAATTGGAGAAAAAGGCGCGACAGAACTTCTTAAAAATTTTGGTTCAATAGAAAAATTATATAAGGCGATTGAAAATGAAAAAGATAATAATCTAATAAAACCGAGAATAAAAGAAAAGCTAATTGCCCAAAAAG
>DAOWHY010000021.1 GCA_030641185.1 Candidatus Moraniibacteriota bacterium
CCATTGATATAATCCGCCGTCCGTATCGCAGTTTTCTTCGTTATCGTCATAGCAGTATTTTTCTATAACGCCATTGTCAGTTTGTTCGCTCGCGCCGTCAATTCTTGTTCCCACATTCAAATTTTCAACCATCCATATTTGTGTGCCGATTTTCACAACTTTTCGGCCATGAGCGTTTGTCTGATTGTTTGGATTTGCAAAAGAAGAATTGGCGGACAGTTTGACACGAGCATCAGTATCAGAAAGAATACGGTTTGTAATTGTTGGACTAACTGTAGATGCTAAAGAACCCACTTTAACTATGGCAATGGAAATAACCAGAGAAAAAATGATGACTGTTAGCCCTGCTTTTATCCAATTAGATGATTTTTGTTTGTCGCTATTGCGTGGTTTCATATTTTTGTTGTTATTGATTGGTTAAATTAAATTATTTCTTATATTTTAACATGTTTTAAGTTTTAGGGGAAATTAAAATGATTATCAATTTTATAAAATCAACAAACATTTTCCATTTTTATTGCCTTTACCGGACATTCTTCCGCGCAAATCCCACACCCTTTGCAAAAGTCCATATCAAAACAATCTATTTCCACTTTTTCTTTTTTATCGGTTTTTACCTTTTTTGTTTTAATCGCCATTTCCGGACAAAAGACGGCGCACTTCATACAATTAATGCACTTTTCTTTATCCCAAACAGGCGCTTTCGCTTTCCAACTCCCCGTTTTAAATTCCTTAGAATTTCCCGCCTCAATTATTTTCCCGCCAATCGGGATTTGTTTCGCTGTTTTTAAACTCATAATAAATCATCTTAACATTTATAAAATATAATAAAAAAATATTTAATTCGCTTTAAAAGATTTTATACCAAATTTTTGAATCCTCCATTCGTTGTTTTGCGGGAGTCGTACTAAGTCAACTACAACTAAAGCTGATCCGTTTTCAAAGGTTGCTTCAATGGTATAAAAACCAAGAACAGAATACTTATATCCCATTCCCTCTCTTAAGTCTCTGAGACCTGTAAATTTAATCACAGCTTGACCTTTTGATTCTTTGTAATTTTCCAACAAGCCCAGTTTTTCTGTTTGAGTATCAAACAGCGACTTTGACATTTCCGGATTATCGTTGAAAATTTTAATCAATCCTGGACTTGCGTTATTATATAGCTCTTCATAGTTTTTTGATTTTAAAACAAGAGGAGCCACTTCATCAACATATTTTTTACTTTCCTCGTTTAGTTCATTTTCAAAATTACTTAGCTTATAAAAACCTACGCTCGTAATACTTATAACTATAATTACAACAAATATAATTATATTTTTCATTTTCTTTTTCATATTTTTCTTCTTAATTTTTAAATTTATAATTCATTTGAAATTTCATTATATCCTCTCTTCAACGCCTCCACATTTTTTTCCGTTAATTCCTTTCCAAGCTTGCGACTGAATTTTTCTCTGACGCTTTTAATTAATTGCTCGCAGGAAATTAATCCCGTAATTTTAACGATCGCGCCGAGCATTGGCATATTGGGAATATCTTTCCCGAATAATTCCATCGCAATTTTTGTGCCGTCTAAATTATAAACTTGACAATTTTTATTTTTTAATTTCTTTTTAATTTTTTCCGGACTATCTCCGCAATTGACAATTACAATTCCATTATCAACGAAACCGTCCGTAACAAAAACCTCTCCAAGTAAAGATGGATCAACGACCAAAATTAAATCGGGCGCTTCAACATCACAATGCAAATTAATCGGCTGATCGCTAATTCTAAAAAAAGTTTTCATCGGCGCGCCGGATCTTTCCGGACCATATTCCGAAAACGCCTGCGCGAATTTGTCGCCGGCAATTGCCGCCTCCGCCAAAATTTGCGCCGCTGTTTTCGCGCCCTGTCCCCCGCGGGAATGAATTCTTATTTGGTAAATGTTTTTCATAATATTACTTTACATTATTTAAGCAACTGTACTGTCATTGCGAGGAGCCTGAGCGAGCGTAGCGAACGAAATGGCGACGAAGCAATCCCGTAATTAAATTCATCGCGCATAGTTGCGGGATTGCTTCGTCGCTCAATTATCCTACGGATAATTTCGCTTCTCGCAATGACAGTAAAAATTATAAATCTTGCTAATTACCCTCCCACAACTTAACAATCGGCACAACAGTTATTCTTGGAACGACTGCCTTTTTCATTCTTTGGGAAAGTATGTCAGCTAAATTATCAACTTGATCCTCTGTTAAAATATCGGAGTGTTGAATTGTAATATCAATAGCTATAACCTCGCCCTTGTCTTCAACATTAACGCTTGTTATAGTTGCTTCTGGAAATTTGGCGTTTATGATTTGTCTTATTGTGTTTTGCTGATTTTTTTCTTTTATAGCCTCACTTGTGATTAAAAGCAAGGGAATTGCCATCACGATCAAAAAAATTAAAGCCCAACGAATATTGCTTTTTCTTTTATCTTGTCCTGTTTCCGTTGATGGTCCTTTAAATCTTGAAATAATAAATAAAATTGAAGCGGAAAAAGTTACGGCGATTAGATTCGATAAATAAAGAATAAAAGCTCCGCCCGCCATTTCTAAATTTCCATGAGAAACGGAAAGTCCCATAACCGTTATTGGGGGTACTAAAGCCGCCGCTACAACAACCCCAGCGATAGCCGCCCCTATTTTAGGATAAGTAATGACAAAAGCTCCAACAAATCCAGCGGCAAGAGCGATGAACAATTCAAATATAGTCGGAGAAGTCCTGGATATAAATTCACTCCCTTTTAACGCGTATTCTGGAGATATAAAACCAAGAACAAAAGATATTAACAAAATTACGACAGTACTTCTGAGTAAAGTGGAAACTGAATTTTGTAATAATCTGGATCGTCCTTTAATGATCGCGAGTGACAACGCCAGCACTGGCCAGACCAATGGAGCCAAAAGCATTCCTCCAATAACAACGGCTGAAGAATCAACGATCAAGCCCAGCGTTATTATAATGGCTGAAAAAATTGTGAGCACAAAAAAATCAAAGTCTCCTTTTGCATTTTCCCTTATTTCATCATAAACCTTCTCCTGCCTTTTTTTGTCAATATGAAAAGGACTAATGTATTTTTTTATCTCCTTTATTTTTTCAGCTGGAACTTCTTGTATTTCCATATATTTTATTTAAATTTTAAAAAATTGATGTTATATTTCAATCCGAACATCTACCGCAAAACATTTTTTTTCTGTCACAATTAAAGGATTAATGTCCAATTCTTTAATTTCTGTATAGTCAGAAACTAAGTCAGAAAGACCGACCAAAGAATCTGCGATAGAATCTATGTTCGCTTTGGGTAAATTTCTGTATCCATCTAAAATCTTAAATGATTTAATTTCTCTAATCATTTTTAGCGCTTCATTTTTATTTATAGGAGCTATTCTAAAAGAAATGTCTTTGGTAATTTCCGTGAAAACACCACCCAAACCAAACATTATTAAATGTCCAAAATTTTCATCCTTTTTAACGCCTAAAATTATCTCTGCTCCCTTGATCATAGGCTGAATGATTATTCCGTCTAACTTAGCACCAAGTTTTTTACTAGCTTGATCAAAATACTTCTTAACTTCCAAATCACTATTTACATTTATTTTCACTCCGCCAACTTCAGTTTTGTGACTAATTTTGTTTGAAGATATTTTCAAGGCAACAGGATATCCTATTTCTTCAGCAAGTTTGATAGCTTGAGAAGGATTTTTTGCTAAGAGTGATTTTACTATTGGGATTTTATAAGATTTTAAAATGTCTAATGACCCGATAAAATCCATTTTTTTGCTTAAAACCTTCTCTTTATTATCTGGTTTACTCCTATCGGCATCTAATATATTCAAATAATTCGCAGCATCTTTTTTCGCCTTTTTATACTGCCAAAGTTTTCCCAACGAAAGCGCCGCTTGTAAAGGATAATTATAAAAAGCCAAGAAACTTTTATTAAGCATCTTAACTTCGTTTTCAATTGAAACTCCTCCGATAAAACTTGCCAGAACCGGCTTTGAACTTTTTTTTGAGAATTTTACAAGAGCATTCGCTGTCTTTTTTATTTCAGTAGTTTTCTGCGGAGTTAAAATAGAAATTATTCCGCCAACATTCTCATCAGCCAACAATGTTTCAATGGCAATTTCATATCTGTCAGCTTTAGCGTCACCGATAACGTCAACCGGATTATGTATATTTGCCTCTCTTGGTAAGCGTTTTTTAAAAATATCCAATGTTTTCTTTTTAAAAATTGCCATTTTCAAACCATTATCTTCTACCTCATCAGTAGAGATCACTCCAGGACCGCCGGCATTGGTAATGATGGCAATTTTATCGCTATCCAAACTATCATAACGAGAAAGTAATTTTGCAACATTAAACAATTCCTCGAGATTATTCACACGAACAATACCAGCTTGAGAAAAAGCAACTTTGACTGCTTCTTCTTTATTAGCAAGGGCTCCGGTGTGAGACTTCATCGCTTCACATGACGCTTTACTTGTTCCGGGTTTAATTATGAAAAGAGGTTTAATTTTTGCCAGCTCCGCCGCAACTTTCATAAACTCCTTTCCCCTCTCAATGCTTTCCAAATAAGCCAAAACTGCTTTTGTCTTCTTATCGGTCTTAAAAAATTCTAACAATTCAATCTCAGAGATCATTGCCTTATTTCCCATACTCACAAATCTTGAGAATCCGACATTGTTTAAGTTTGCCCAATCAAGCATTCCTGTACATATTGCTCCAGATTGAGAAATAAATCCGATTGACCCCTTTTGAACCATACCCTCCGCGAATGACGCGTTCAAATTGCTTGTAGAATCCAGAATTCCAAGACAATTTGGACCAAGAATATTAATCTCATACTTTTTAGCAATTTCTCTCATTTCTTGCTCAAGAACATTTCCTTCTTTTCCTATTTCCCTAAACCCGGCGCTTATAATTATGACATTTTTGATCTTTGATTTACCGCATTCAGTCAAAACAAAATTAACTGCTCGCGCAGGTATGACAATAACAGCTAGATCAATCCTTTGTTTTATATCCAAAACACTTGCATAGGCTTTTATCCCCTGAACTTTATTATATTTCAAATTCACCGGATAAACTTTCCCGCGATAACCATGATCAAGAATGTTCCTTAACATTCCGTATCCCAGCTTCTTCTTGTTGGATGATGCGCCAATAACAGCGATTGATCTAGGATTGAAAAAATTATTTAGCATTTTTGTTTATTAGTTTTTTACTCACAAACACAATTCTGTCATTCCCGCGGAGGCGGGAATCCAGTTAACGCGCTTAAGACGTGAATTAGATAAAAATAATATTTATTTCTTAAATAATTCTTTATTACATACATTATAACACATTTATATAAATAATTTGAATTAATATGAAATACTGAATACAGCATACTAAATACTACATACCATTTAGTATCCTCTCATAAACTTTCTCATACCCATCAACCATTTTCTCAACAGTAAAATTGTTTTCAATATGCTTTCGGCAATCCTCGCGATTGATCTTATCAATATTCTTTATAGCTTCAGTCATTTCTTCTTCATTTTCAACAATAAACCCAGTTTTGCCATGTTTTACGATTTCAGGGGCTGAGCCCCTGTTAAAAGCAATAACCGGGACACCGCAAGCCATGGCCTCGATCATCACCAATCCAAACGGCTCTTCCCAACGAATCGGAAAAAGAAGAGCTTTCGCGCCGCCGAGAAAATCTGACAATTTGTCTTTGCTCAAAAGCCCGACATTCTCAATTTCTCCTTTTTTCAAATATGGTTTTACTTTTTCATTATAAAAACCATTGCCCCAAATGTTTCCCGCAATTTTAATTTTTTCGCCAGATTTCGCGGCAACTTTCACGGCCGTGTCAACTCCTTTCTCAGAAGAAAACCTGCCCAAAAAAGCTAAATAGTTTTTATGTTTTTTTTGGAATTCAAA
>DAOWHY010000006.1 GCA_030641185.1 Candidatus Moraniibacteriota bacterium
AACAAAAAACCGTTTTAAAACGGTTTTTTGTTTTTTTTATAATCTCTCTTTAGTAAAATTCAAAATTCTAAGTCTACTATTTCATCCACCCAAAAAGCCAGCCGAATAATCCTTTGTTGGATTTTTCTTCTTGAGCTAACTGCTCTAAACGGTTTTGTTCCTGCTCTACTTTCTGAATTTGCTCTTGAACAATATTTCTAACCTCTTCATCGCAGTCACATTGTTCTTTCAATTGTTTGAGTTGCTGAATTCTCTCTTTGTTTTTATTTGTTTCTTCTAATATATCTTCCGCCGCTTCCTCATCACCTCCGAAGAAAAATGCAACAACCCTATTTCTCTTCTGAATTTTTTCTTCAGCTGGAATGGTTTTGTCCACTGAATTATTAAATTCTCTGGCAATTGCGGAAACTTCAGGTCCGATGCCTTTGCCATTACCCCTTGTTGATTCTTCCGTCGTCAATAAATCCTCAGCTGCCAATAATGCGTGGACCGCTTCTCTAACTTTGTTTTGATTTTGATAAACTTTCTGCTGTTTTTCGTCTTTCATCCCCTGAACTTCCTGATCCATTTCTTGCTTTTTATTCGCAATCATTGTTTTTAATTGTTCTTTATTAACAGCTCTATTTTGCTGGCGAACTTGTTCTCCAATAATTTCTCCGTTAGATTCTCCAGTCTGTTCATTAACTCTTTCTTGCTCCCGATTTTGCTCTTGAGCAGAATCATCAGCGTCATTGCCTTGCGGAGATTCCGGTTGGTTTCCTTGAGTATCCAAACCTTGCTTTGATTCTTCACCATTTCCTTTGTCCCCTTGTGTTGTTTCAGGGTTTCCAGCATCGCTATTTTTATTTTCAGTTCCTTGAGCAAAAACCATTGAAGCAGACAAAATAAAAGCCAATGACAGAAATATAATTTTTTCCTTCATAGTTTTATAAATTAAGAATTTAAAAGATTATTTAAGATTAGTAAATATTTGTCCACGACCTTTTTTAATTGAACTAGAACTCTCTCGCCACTGTCATCCCAGAATTTTTTCTAAAGCGATAGCACTGATATTCATCAGCATAAACTCCAGAAAAAATGTCTGGGATCCACTATTACAATTTAATTTTACTATTTACTACGAGGTTTATTATAAAGCTAAATTGTATTAATGGATTCCCGCCTCCGCGGGAATGACAATACGCAAATGTGTAAATCCTAATTTTAGATAAATATTTTTACTTAAATTCATTTTTATATCAATCCTTCAAGTGATCCTAAATAACTGTCTAAAAACATTGGAATTATAATGATAAGTCCAATCAGCGGCAAAATAAACATCAGGACTGTCACTATCGCGGTATAAAGAAAATACTTCCTCGTCTTTTCAACTGATTTATAAGTCTGTTTCATTAGTTCTTGATTTTCTTTTAAAATTTCCAAAATTTCATTTTCATTTTCCATAAAAAAATATCTATTTAAAAAATATTCAAACTCACTATTAACATTTTAATTTCTTTTGGGTTTTAAGTCAATAAAAATTTAGATTCTGTTATTTTAACAAAAAGATTTGTAATTTAAGATAACATTTGTTAAACTAAAATCAAGTTCAGAATTAATTTGAACTTTGAATTGTGAAATACAACAAGCATTGTCACCCTGAGTCTGTCGAAGGGTGGGAAACACACTAAACTTATCACCCTTCGACAAGCTCAGGGTGACAAATTAAGCTCACTTATAACAAATTTAATTATCTTGTAATTTAAAGGAGTTAATTTAATCTTAATGAAATTGGCGAAGTTTAGCAATCTACATATTTATTTTTTCTATTTATTCCTACTTTCAATCCCCTTTCAAACAAGGAAAGTTTTTTTGACGGAATATTCGTTTTATAGCGGCGCATTTACGGAATATACAACATTTTTTATATATGCTTCCGATATATTGTTAATCTTAGCTTTATTTTTTTGGTTTGTTTTTAGTAAAAAATTACACAAGTATTTTAATATTAAAAGCCTGTATTTCAAAATCAGTGCTTTGGCCCATATTGTGGATTCCCGCCTCCGCGGGAATGACAAAAGTAGTGTTTTCCATAGATTCTTTGGCGCAGATAAACTATCATTTACATGGTTATTGCTTTTCGCATTTATAATCTGGCTAATTATAAGCGCAATCGTTAACAATAATTACACAGAAATAAGCGCTTTTTATATTTTAAAATTTGTTGAGCTTTCTTTGTTGATTATATATATTTATTTTAACCTAAGAAACAAAAAAAGGTTAATTACAGCTCTTTTTGCGATATCTTTTGCCGGTTTTTTTCAGGGGTTGATAGCGATTTATCAGTTTATATATCAATGCCCTTTATTTAAACACCCACTTTTACATAAGCTAACGGGAGAATCCACAGTTTATCCACATCTCCCTGGAATAGCAAAAATGGTTGTGGATAACGAAAAATTTATCAGGGCATACGGAACTTTTCCTCATCCTAACCTTTTAGGTGGTTTTTTGATTCTTTCAATTTCGATTAGTATTTATCTATTATTAAAACATAAAAGCTATATTTTGTCAAGATTAGGTTTTAAATATAATAACATAAATACCAATAAAAGTCAAGTAAGAACTTCTTTGTTGTCTTTGTTTTGGATAATTCTTATATTCACGCAACTTACAGCTCTTTTATTCACATTTTCCAGAACTGCATGGATGGGATTTTTAATTTCCTTATTTTTAATAACAATATTTTACATTTATCACTTCTCAATTGTTTCACGTGAAACAATTGAGAAGTCCCCAAAAAACGCAACTTCTGTCATTCCCGCGAAGGCGGGAATCCAGGATTTAAGGCAAAAAACGAATTATAAAAACAGAATATTGTTAATTTCTCAGATCTTTTTCAAAAGATTTCTTATTTCACTTCGTCTCGTTCGAAATGACAAAAAACATTGTTTTGTAATTCAAGAAAAGGCATTAAAAAGCAAATTAAATAATAAAATTGTTTCACGTGAAACAATTAAAGCAATTTATTTTACTTTTGTCAAAATTATACGAAAAATATTGCTTATTGAGACTTTCTGGATTCCTGCCTACGCAGGAATGACAAAGAAAGTTTTGAATAGATTAAGAAACAATAAGATTGTTTCACGTGAAACAATTTCTGAGAATTTAAATGATAAAGAATCTGTATTACTTATAAATAATACAGATTCTTCGGTTTCTGCGAAAGAGCAGAACTGTTATTGTCGCTTGTTCTGCCGCTTTAAAGAACTTGTTGTAATTGTTTTGCTTGCATTGATTTTAATTATTATTTATTTTCCCCATATAAATAGTAGAACAAACGAAGAACTTTCAATAAATAGTTCTTCGTCTTCAAGTTATCTGCCCTCTAATTATGCGTTTGATGACAGAATATTTTATAATAATGTTTCACGTGAAACAATTTCCGAGAATTCTACATTTGGATCTGGTCATGGAACTTTTATATTTCAAATTAATAGTTATTTGGATAAAAACAGTATTTACCAAAAGCCTGAACCATGGCAATATCAGCCGGCGCATAATGTTTATTTGTTAATTATCTCTGAAATCGGAATTGTTGGTTTTACAATACTTGCTTTATTTATAATTAAAATAATGATTTGTAATTATAAAATCATAAAAAAACCGCTAAATAAACGTTTTTCTTTAGATAATAATTCTAATAATATTTCAATTGTTTCACGTGAAACAATTGGGAAAAATAAAACGGTTGAAAATAAGGATGTCTTTTATATTTTTAAAAAAATTATACGAAAGATATTATTCATTGAAACTTCCTGGATTCCCGCCTCCGCAGGAATGACAGAAAGTAAAGATATTATAGAAAGAAGAGGACTTTTGAATAAATTAAAAAACAGATTAAATAATAACAAATTAAATAACAAAATTGTTTCACGTGAAACAATTTCCATGAATTTAAGCCGAGAACTAAATTACTACTTACTGGCAATTCTTATATCTTTCTTGTTTATAGGATTATTTGATCACTATTTTTGGACGCTCCAACAAGGAAGATTAATGTTTTGGCTTGTTTTGGGGTTAATGCTGGCAAGTAGTAATGTGATATCAAGGGAAGATAAATATTAAGGAACCTCTGAAAAACGCAGTTTTTGTCATTCTCGCGGATGCGGGAATCCAGGATTTAAGGCAAAAAATAAATTATAAAAGAGGAATTTATTAGTTTCTCAGAGCCTCCTTAAATTGTTTCACGTGAAACAATTTAAGGAATGTTTTAGCTTGAAATATTTGTCTATTTGTGTTATAATATTAATATGTATAGTATTATACAATAAATATATTAATATGTCAAGTTATATTTATTGATTTTATTGAAGTTTTGTGGTATTTTGTAGTCAAAGATACTGGGAAAATATTTATAATCTAATAAAGGAATACTTATAAACAAACTGGATTTAGAATATCTTTTAAGTGCGAGGCGTTTAAGAAGAAGGCTGGTTTGCTTTTGTAGGGAAATTGAGGAGAAGGTTTTTGAGTCGTATGGGTTGAGGGAGAGGGAGAAGGAAATAATTGAAAAATTTTATAAAACTAATCTGAAACTGTGGAAGAAATTTCAAAAAGTTATTATGGTTGTATGGGTCAAGAGTATATTAAAAATGGTTCACAAATAGATACTTCTATTAAAATTAATTGCTACTCGCCTGCATTATTAGAAGATTTTGATTTTTATTTATATAATAATAAAATTTGTGTTAATCAAATTGGGGGAGAATTACAAATTAAATTTAATAAAAAGATATCAAATAAATTATTGAATGATGTTAAAAAGCACAAAGGAGAACGTTTTGTCATCGGATATATTTCAAAGATTTTACCAAAAGTTAATCAAGAAATTTTAAAACAAAGATATGAGAATGGTCATTTTTTGATTAGATCATTTTCTATTATGGATATTTATAAGATTATAATCACAAGACATAGAAGTGGAGAAGAAATTGTTCTTAATTGGCCAGTAAGTATAGATAACTTTCCTCCGTCTAAGAAGTTAGCTAAAGAGAAAAATGAAATTTTTATTAAAGATTTAATAGACGCTGGGAATTTATATTTTAACGGTAATTATGATGATTGTATAAGAAAAGTTATAACTTCAATTGAAAATTCATTTAGATTTTATAATCTAAAAGGAAAAAGAAAATCTTTATTTTTCCGTAATAATAAATTTAACAATATTATTAAAAATAATATAAACGGTAAAGATATTGGTCAAAAAGTTATTGCGTCTAATTTAATTTTTATTTATAAGATTAGATGTAAAATAGTTCACGATAAATTTAGGATAAAATATAATAATGGCTGGATTTGCAAAAAAGGAATAGGAACATTATTTTATCTTTATCAATTTTTAGATAGGAACAATAAACAGATACTTGATTATATCCATTCCTTGCAAACTCAATTTTTAATGTTAGATATGTTTTGCCAAGGTACAAATTTGGAAGATGTGGAAAAATTAGAGAATAGTGGCGACAAAGAAAAAGAAAATATTATAAATACTCCCGAAGAAATTGATAAATTTATGTTTAGTGGATTGGAAATTAGCAGAGATGAACAGTTGAGAATATTGCGAAAATAGAAAAAATAAAATCCAAAAGCGAAAAATAATTATTAAAATTTTAAAATCTAAAAAAATGGACGAAAGGCAAGTCAGATTCGATCAAGTTAAAAGAGAAACAGAAAGCCAAAAAACCAAAATAAAAAAACACGCGTGTCGTAGGGGTTGACCTGTGTGTCAACCCAGAACGCGGGGCAAAACAAAATTCATCCCATATTCAGGACAGACACATAGGTCTGCCCCTACGACAACAATTAAAAAAACAAAAAATGCCAAATGATTACAATCCCAAAATTCATCATCGCAAATCAATCAGATTAAAAGATTATGATTATACATCAGACGGCGCGTATTTTATGACAGTCTGTACGCAACATATGGAATATATGTTTGGCAATATTATCAACGGAAAAATGATTTTAAATCCAGCAGGGGAAATGATCAGAAAATGGCTGTTTGAATTAGAAAATAAATTCAAAAATATTTTATTGGATGAATACATCATAATGCCAAATCATATTCATTTGATAATTTTTATTATGAATGTCGTCGTAGGGGTTGACCTGTGTGTCAACCCAGAACGCGGGGTAAAACAAAATTCATCGTGTATTCAGGACAGACACATGGGTCTGCCCCTACGACGAAACGGCGTTTCGCAAATTATCCAGTGGCTGAAAACAATGACGACAAATGAATATATCAGAAATGTGAAACAAAATAATTGGAAACCGTTTGATCAGAAAATATGGCAGCGTAATTATTATGACCGCATCATTCGCAATGAAAAGGAATTAGACAAAATCAAAAAATACATTTTTGAAAATCCGTTAAAATGGGAATTAGATAAGAATAATCCGGAAAATTTGTTTATGTAATTTTTCTAAACAATAATGAAAAAAGAAAAAACGATAATATTAATCTTGTTTGTTGTTGCGTCAATGCTTATTGCGGTCGTGCATTATTATGATATTAGCGCGTTGAGATGGATTGACATTCCAACTCACTTTATCGGCGGGATGATAGTAGCGATGTTTCTCCCTTTGTCTTTAGTTAAAAAAAGGCCTATTTTAATTATTTTCTTAATTCTTGTGATAGGTTTGGGATGGGAACTATTGGAAATGGTCGTAAGTAACATTGCTGTAAATGATTTTATTATAAGAGTTTCTGAAGAATCTACAGAAAATAAAATCCAAGACTTATTATTTGGATTTGCGGGATTGGCTTATATATACCGAAAACAGAGATCAGTTGAAAATAAAAAATTGTAGAAAATTTATATACAGAATGACAATACGCAAATGCATGAGTCCTAAAAATATTAAAGCCTGTGGATAACTTTTTCAAAATGTCTATTGAATTTCTATCATAAGCTAAAACAAGCTACATTTGACTATATATTTCTAACCCCTTGACACAGTTTATTTAAGTGATATACTTTAAGTAAGGTTGAGTTAGATAGTAAGTGGTTGATTGGTAGGGGTAACTCTGAGCTTTGTTCTAAAAGAATAGAGTCACCCCCACCAAAACAACGAAACTAAATACAAACGACCCAAAAAAACTATCACAAAAAAAATAAAAACAACTCAACCCAATCTCAAAGTGCCGGTTTGAAATTTCAAAGCGGTTTTTTGATACTTACTTTTTTGTTTACAGCTATCAATTATGTGTTAAACTAAAGTTATGAATATTCCAAAAGAAATACAAATTGTAATAGAAAAACTTGAAAAAAGCGGTTTTGAGGCATATATTGTCGGCGGATGTGTGCGGGATTTTTTGTTAGAGAAAAAACCGAACGATTGGGATGTGACAACAAATGCTGGAGCGGAAGAAGTTCAGAAAATATTCCCGGAAAGTTTTTATAATAACAAATTTGGCACGGTAACTGTTATTAATAAAAACGCAAAAGATAAAAGCTTGAGAAATATTGAAATTACAACTTATAGAATTGATATTGGCTATAGCGACAAGCGTCATCCAGATGAAGTGAAATTTACTCCGAGTTTAGAAGAAGATTTAGCGAGACGGGATTTTACAGTTAATGCAATGGCAATGAAAATAGAAAATAGAAAGTTGAAAGTTGAAAGTTATAAAGTAATAGATTTATTTGGCGGACAGGAGGATTTGAAAAATAAAATTATAAAAGCGGTTGGAGATCCTGACAAAAGATTCGGGGAAGACGCGCTTCGGATGCTGCGCGCTATTCGATTCGCGGTTCAGTTGGATTTTGAGATAGAAAAAACTACTTTTGAATCAATCAATAAAAATAGCGCATTATTAAAATTTGTTTCGCAAGAAAGAATAAGAGACGAGCTTGAAAAGATCATTTTATCAAATAAGCCGTCAGAAGGAATTGAACTTCTTAGGAAATCAGGATTATTGAAATACATAATTCCCGAACTTGAATTGGGAGTTGGCGTTAGTCAAAACCGCCATCATATTTATACAATCTACGAACATTGCATTTTATCTCTAAAACATTGTCCCAGCAAAAAACTTGAAACGCGATTGGCGTCACTGATGCATGACATTGCTAAACCGCAAACAAAAGCCGGCGTTGGGCAAGATAGCACTTTTTATAATCATGATTTTGTCGGAGCCAGATTTTCGAAAAGAATACTTAAACGGCTTAAATTCCCAGGAAAAATTGTGGACAAAGTTTCTCTTTTGGTGAAAAATCATATGTTTTACTATAATGTCGATGAAGTATCGGAGGCGGGAGTGAGGCGTATTATAAAGAGGGTTGGAAAAGAAAATCTAAAAGATCTGATGGATTTAAGAATCGCGGATCGTCTCGGAAGCGGAGTGCCAAAAGCAAAGCCGTATAAGCTTCGTCATCTTGAATATCTAATTGAAAAAGTAGGTAAAGATCCGATTTCCCCCAAAATGTTAAAAATAGACGGGCAGGATATTATAAAAATTTTAGACATAAAGCCGAGTCCAAAAATAGGCGCGATCTTAAAAGTCCTTCTCGCTGAAGTTATTGAAGATCCGAAGAACAACACAAAAAAATACCTCGAAAAAAGAGTGGGAGAATTAAATAAATTGTCAGAAAAAGAAATTGCAAAAAGCGAAAAAGTTATTAAAGAGAAAAAAGAGGAAGAAGATTTGAAAAATAAGAAGAAATTTTGGGTGAAATAAAATAAATAAAACGAAGGCGACATTCGCGAATGTAGCCTTCGTTTTATTTATTTTATTTGAGTGGACTCACTGGGAATCGAACCCAGATTTCCGCAATGCGAATGCGATGTACTACCGTTATACTATGAGCCCGTGTTTAACTTATAACTGACGACCTATGATTTATTGCTAAGGAATTTAAATTTACACTCTAAAGAGTGAACTCCAAATCTGGAGTTCAGGTTTCAACCTGTAAGAATATGTCGTTAGTCCTAATTTATAACAAATTTATATCATCTCTAATAATACTGGCGTGATAAATGCTTCAATTAGAGCGGCGATAAATAATAATGGAACAAGAACAAGTATATAAAATTTAATCGCTTTTGTAAACTCTTTTCTAAAATTTTTCTCACCTCCAAAAATTCGCCAGATGGCGATTTTCCCCATTTTTATTCCGATGGCGGCGGATAAAATCAAAACTGGAATTTCAATTATTCCATGAGGCAAGATACCAACAATAAGAAAACTCCATGACAATTCTTGGGAAACGATCTGCGCGAAAACTCCTAAGATCATTCCATTTGCCCAAACGGATAATAAAGGAATTAATCCGGCAAAAATTCCAAGAAGAACTACTGTAAATAACTTTATGACATTATTTTCTAAAATAAACAAGAACATTTCCAGTGAAGTCATTTTTTCGGAAACAGAAAAAAATTCTTCAAGCTCTTTTATAATCTCCTGCGTTTCTTTTGGAAAATTTTGCGCAAAAATATATCCGCTTAAAATAGCAGATAAAAAAATAAGAGAGGAAAGTAAAATATAAAACCTCAGGTCTTTTATGTATTTTATTATTTCCGGGATTTTCATATAATTATATTGCTAAATTGTTGAATTGCTATATTGTTATTACGAATTTTATTATAGCATCTTAGATTAAATTTCCCTAATAAAAAAAGAGACTCAATTACTTAAAGTCTCTTAGAACTCCAGGGTAACATTAGAAGATTATTTGATTCTAAAATCTCAATAATTTCTTCTCTTCTTGTCTTTTTTACAGATATATCTGGATGAACAAGTATTCTTGGGTTGAGGCTCAAAAATCTCCACTCTTCTCCAATCGGTCCGATGAGTTCATTTAATATTGACTCTATCTCACGAACATTACGACCGTTTGGTTCCAAGAAAATTTTATCTAATGTTCTTGTCCATTCACTGTCATCGTTACCAAACATTGCTTTTTTCCAACTATCACCACTCAATTTTATCTCTCCTATTTTATTTTTATAATTTTTATTTTTATTTCCTGTCATTCCTGCGGAGGCAGGAATCCAGTTAGTCTCAATGAATAATAATTATCGTAGTAATTTTATTAAGCGAGATTAACTGGATCCCAGATATTTTTTCTTACGCTTCGCTCCAGAAAAAATTCTGGGATGACAAAATAATTTTTTTACAATTTTTATTTTTGTTTCTCCATCAAAAAATCCCGAGGCGTTGCTCGGGACTTTGTTCTATAGGTTAAATTTGAAACATCAAACCAACCTACAGGACAAAGTCCCGCGGCTAATAATAATGCTGATAATTATATTTCGTTGTGATTTATTGATTAAAGTCATTTTAGTTTTTTGATGTATATATAAAAATTAATTTATTTAAAAAAAGAAGAAAGAAATTTAAAAATATTTTTAGTTTAATTTAAATATCAAAGATGTTCTTTATATCCTGGTCTTCCATAAACAGGATCTCCATTGCCCCTTATCTTTGTTCTTTCTTTATTATCTTTTGCTACTGCTGATTTTATAGCTTCTTTTATCGTTGTTATTTTCTCTCCTCAAAGAATGAAGCGAGCGGAAGTTGTTAAATCCTTAACATTCATCTTTCTTTTATAAAGATGTTCCGCTCACCATAATTGTGAGAGAGCTCCCGATGAGGAGCATCTCTTGTCGTTGTTCAATAAGGATCGCTTATTAAACAACAATTTCTATCTACAAAATTTTTATAAACAGAAATTGTCTTTGGAAATTAAGAGAAGAGTGAGAAGGGGGCGGTTTGATAAACTTAATAATTTGAATTTTCTTTTATAAACTATATCCGCCCCTATTTTTTGCAAAAGCTTTTTTGATATTAGCTTTTATGGGTCTTGAGAAATTGTTATTCTCAATTGATTCCCGTCACAGGAATACTTTTATGATTGAAAGTATTCTCATTATTTGTTTATGTTTAAGACAAACAAGCATTTTTCTCCTCTGTCTATGTTCAAAATTTTTAAACACAATTAGCCGAGAAAAATAATTTGGGGGTGGAGGAGTATGGGAAGTTTAATATAATTTTTTGTAATTATAATTTCATTATTTTATAATGAACCCATACTTCTCCGCCCTTTCTGTGGTTTGGCTGACAAGGCCTTTTATTAATTGTGATTGACAGGATTGGTGTTGTGGGGGGATGGAATCGTTTAAATTACAACACCATTCTGCACATTTGTAATTTTATTTTTAAATGGGAGCCAGGGGACTCGAACCCCCGACCTTCAGGATGTAAACCTAATGTCCTAACCAACTAGACTAGGCCCCCCTCTTAACAAAAAACCCACTATTTCGTAGGTTGCTTTTGATTTTGTTTTGTAATCCTGTTTGGATAAACTAAGTCAAAAGCAAACTACTTAATTAGTAGGCTAATTTTCACAATCACAAAAGTTCCAGCTGTCTGGGATTCTGTCATTCGCGTTGATTGTGAAGTTAATGTTGTCATAAGTTTTATATTAACTGAAGTTTAGCAAGTTATAAAAATTTGTCAACCAAAGTTATCCACAGGCAATCTCAATCTATAATTTAGGGAGGATCTGAGAAACTAATAAATTCCTCTTTTATAATTTATTTTTTGCCTTAAATCCTGGATTCCCGCATCCGCGAGAATGACAAAAACTGCGTTTTTCAGAGGTTCCTTAAATGTTTATGGGATCAGGGGTTGACAAACCCTGTTTTTTGATATACAATGACCTGTTCTGATGATGGAGGGTTGTGCCTAAAATAAAAGGTTTAATACCCACCAGCTCATCGGATTCCGCTGAATTTTTATCCGGCGGAAGATTGGAATGAACATTGAAAATAATAAATAAAGGAGTGAATGATTATGAGTGAAAGAAAGAGTTTTAATGAGAGAGTGATCCATGGGAAAGATGAAAAGAAAGCAAAAGAACTTAATATCTTTGGCCAAATAAGATTAATAGTTCCTTTGCTTGGAAAGATAAAAGTAATTACTTTAATATTGGTAATATTTTTGTTTTTGTCTTTCTTCTTTATGGCTATCTCTATTGGTATAGAATTAGCGATAATCGGAGAACTAATTATAATTTTGATAGTATTTATGTTAGTTACCCCTTTTGTTTCAATTAAAAAGATACCGCCTATGTATATTGGAGTCCCGCTGATACTCGGCGAAAGGACAAAGGCATATATATTGAAAGAAGGATGGGCTATTATTATAAAAGGTATTTTTGAACATATGCCAGTATATGTCGGGAAAGTTAATTTGGATTTCAAATTGACTGTCCGCGCTAAAGATAATGCTCAGGCAAAACTCAGAACCTCTATGTTGATTGGAGTTGACAGAAAAAAGGTCATTGAATATCTAGACGCAGGAGGTGTATTTGGAATAGATGTTAAAGAAGAAGAACATAAAAATGAAAGCGCAAAAGGTATTGCGGATTCAGTCATAGATATGGCAAAGTCATCTATTACAATGACCTCTAAAGAGAAAAGCCTTAATGAGATTCTGGCAATAGATGGGAAGATAACTACCGATGCTATTAAGAAGATAACCAGAGCTGAGAAAGACGCTGAGATAGATGCGTTAAAACCAGATGTAGAATACGAGATTGCTGGCTTAGGAATGCTTCTAAATAACTTTGTTATAAAAGAACCAGAACCGGTTGGAAAAATAGCAGAGGTCTTTGAAAAGCAGGCAGTTGAGATGCTAGAGAGAGAATTTGAACAAACCCATATCGGAACCAAGATTTTGCAGATCAAGGAAATGATAAAGGAACTTGGAAAAGATGGGAGAACCATTAGCCCAGAGACGATGTATCTTATTCTGACAGAACAAGAATTGTTAGAAAAAGGACACAAGATAACACCTGGACTTAATAGACTATTGAATGGTTTAGCAGGTCTAATAGAAGAAGGCGCAGGAATCAGCGATATTCTTGGGCTTATAAAGAACTTCAAAGGTGATAAGTGATGGAAGAAATTTCTTTGGGAAAAGCAAAGATAATATTGTTACCAATTATTTTGGGATTGATAATAATATTTTTTCTAAAGCTTTTCCACATAAAACTTCCTTTCTTGATCTGGGTCGCTCTATTGATGGCAATCTTTTCTGTTTCTTTATTGCTATCAATGGAATCAAAGATATTTTCGTCCAAACTTTCGACCCCACTCATCAAAACAACCCTCGTGGTTTTGGTTGTTGCCGTAATAATAGTAATGGCAATAAGTTGGGCAATGGATCAAGGATCAAGATCGGCGAATTATCTTGAGATCCGATTGCCTGAAGAGTTCAACAATGACACAAGGTCTAAGGATTACGGGTACAACCGCATAAACAACAGGGATTTCAATGGGGACTATGTGATCGAAGATGGAAAAATGCAGGTACTCGGAGGAATTAGACTAACAAACACTGATTTGCTTTATGAGCATCCAACTTTCAAATTTTCTATCGGAAGACTTGAAGCTGGAGAAGTCGCAACAATAAGTGTTTTGTTTGAGAGTGAGTATGGGATTTGTCCGTTCACTTTCACTGTGAAAGGGCCCACGGTTGGTCACAGCGCAAAGAGGGTAACATTCGGCGTGAATGAGCACGATCGAATTTGGGTAAAAATTGATAATTCTCAAATAGATGTGGGAAATTATCAGTTTGATACCAGTACTGGGAGTTTTGATCTTGTTATGGACATAACCTCTAATAAAGTACAAGACCCAAAAGACCGTAAACATCCTCGTTTTTTTGAACCGTCGTTCAATTTAGACGACATTGTTTTCGGTTAATTAAAATTAACAATTTTAGAGAATGAATTTTTCTGACAACTAAGTATCAGATTAAAACATTCTCTGTTTTTTTATGCTTAATTGAAACACACCCTGCCTGCTTCGCAGTCTACCCCTCTCAAGAGGGGAATATTTTCAAATTGTTTTTCGTTTTAATGACAGATAGATTGCCAAACAGCATAATTTATGTTAGTCTTAAAATGTTAATATGTTAAAATGCCAATATGAATATCGTCTGGTACGGACAAAGCTGTTTCAAAATTCAAAGCAAAGACCTCGTTTTAATCACCGATCCTTTTGACAAAAAAATCGGACTTAGGCCTCCTTTCGGATCAGCAGACATTGTGACCATCAGTCACGATCATTACGATCATAATAATTTTCAAGTTATCAAAAACAATCCTTTTATTATTGACAGCGCTGGAGAATATGAGATAAAAAAAGTAATAATCAAAGGAATTAACTCATATCATGATAATCAAGAAGGAAAAGAAAGGGGACAGAATACGATTTATATCATAGAAATGGAAAACATAAGAATTTGCCATTTGGGAGATTTCGGACAGAATGCTCTTATAAACGGACAGTTAGAAAAAATAGGTCAGATTGATATTCTATTCATTCCCGTTGGCGGAGTTTTTACGATTGACTGGAAATCAGCAAGCGCTATCATCAGCCAGATTGAACCAAGAATAATAATTCCGATGCACTACAAAATTCCAGGAGTAAAAGGGGAATTGCTAAAATTAGATACCATTGATAAATTCTGCGAAGAACGCGGGGCTTCATCCAAAGACGCTGTTAATAAGTTTAGCATTAAGAAAAAAGATTTGCCTCAAGAAGGATCAGAAACAGTGATAATGAAAGTTGTTTAATATGAAACTTTCTTACTCTGTCATCCCAGAATTTTTTTCTAAAAGCGAAGCTTTAGAAAAAAATGTCTGGGATCCAGTTAGTTTCACTTAACAAGATTATTATGATGATGAT
>DAOWHY010000023.1 GCA_030641185.1 Candidatus Moraniibacteriota bacterium
ATTATGCCCCCCTCGCTATAAATATCTTTCATTCCCAACATTCCTTCCACTCTTTCTATTCCCTCATCTGTTAAACTTACCGCTCTCATCTTTTCATCAATTGTATAATCTTTGTCATTTTCCAATCTCGGCACAATAGGAGAAAAGGTTTGAGAGATCGAGTTTGATTCCTCGTCGGGCGCGGAGATAATTAAAGGCGTTCTCGCTTCATCAATTAAAATACTATCCACCTCGTCAACAATCGCGTAATTCAATTCTCTTTGGACCATCTGGCTTTTATTAACCGCCATATTATCACGTAAATAATCAAATCCGAATTCATTATTCGTTCCATAGGTTATGTCACACGCGTAAGCTTCTTTACGTTGAATTTCTTTCAAGTTTTCCATTTCAACCGTCACCTCATTTTCATCCGGCTTTGTTTGCGGATCAAAAATGTACGATGTATTATGTTGGATTACACCGATACTTAGCCCTAAAAAATGATAAATCGGCGCCATCCAATTTGCGTCTCTTTTGGATAAATAATCATTCACGGTCACAAGATGAACTCCCTTGCCAGAAATTGCGTTTAGGTAAATTGGTAAAGTTGAAACAAGAGTTTTTCCCTCGCCAGTTTTCATCTCAGAAATATTCCCTTGATGCAAAATAATCCCACCGACTAATTGGACGTCATAATGTCTTTGTTTCATTACTCTTTTTGAGGCTTCTCTTACAACGGCAAACGCTTCGGGCAAAATTTGATCAAGCGTCTCGCCTTTATTTAATCTTTCTTTAAATATATTAGTCTGATTTTTTAATTCCTCATCAGAAAACGCCTGAAATTTTTCTTCCAGTTTATTTATTTCATCAACAACCGGCTGAATTTTTTTCAGTTCTTTCTCGTTTGGGTCTCCGAAGATTTTGTTTAGGATTGACATAAATTTAGTATTTAGTAGTAAGTAGTAAGTATTTATTTCTTACCGCTTGACATTTTTTAAAATTTGGATTATTAAGAGGTTAGGAGGCGTAGCAATGAAACCAAAAGAAAAAGATCTAAGAATAGAAGAGTTTAATTTATTGTACCCGATTATTCTCAATCTAAGAAATGAAAAATCTAAGAAAATAGTTCCTCATGGAATAAAAATCGCACTTAAAAATAGTGTGATGGAACTGTTGTCTCAAAACCATGAATTATTTATAGAAGAAGCTATATTTAATGCCAAGGAAAAAATAGGCGTGAAAAATGTAAAATTTGCAAAATTAGAAAAAGGCGAAATTTATTTTCTTGTAGAAAGAGCGCGAGAAATATATAATAAACGAAATATATAATAAACGACTGTCTAAAAGCAGTCTCTTTTTTTATTTTCCGTTCCTAATCTTAAATTTCTTAAACTCTCCCTTTGCCCACGCCAAAGGCGAAAGTCCTCTTAGCTTTTTTATTATTCTTGCTCCTCTTCTTGTCTTTGTAATTTTCTCATCTTTATAACTGTTAATCATTTCCCTCAGCTCGTCTTTCACATTATCAATTGATTTATAAATATCATCGCTTTCCTCAACACTTCTAAGCATTTTTCCCGGAAGCTGTAAATTAACTTCCGCTTTATAAATATCCCCGTGCTGATGATGCCGCGTAGTTTTCGCAAGTTCAACTCTAGCTATAACACTGCTCGGGTCTACATTCTCGTTTTCAACAAATTTCTTCAATCCACCAATTTTTTCATTTACATACTCTTTTAAATCATTATGCAGTTCCAAATTAGTGCCTTTAATAATGATATTCATTTTGTTTTTGTTAAGTTGATTATATGTTTTATAATAGCACAGATTTCGGATTTATCAAGAGAAATAAAAAAATAGGGAGGCAAAGTGTCTTAAAAAAACACTTTGCGCTTCCCCTTAAAACCAGCCTGCGAACCACCTTAATAGCCAAATAAGGCTACCAGTCCCTCTGTAGGGCAGTTCCGCCGCAACTGGCATGGCCAAAGCGATTACGCTTGCTGTTCCTGCTGTTATCCCTGTTAACAATTTTTTCAGCTTTTTCATTTGATTTCCTCTTTTTTTGTTTTATCCCCATAAAAATTATAACTCATCGCCTCTTTTATTTTAGAGACGATCCAAAATTTCCTAAGAAAATAGAAAACCTTGCACCGTCCCTAAAAAACCGAGAGATATTTTTTTGTTTTTAATGTGCGTTGACATTTTATTCCCTCCTTTTAATGTTTTTAATAATACAGGCAAAAAAAATTTTGTCAATCACACAAATTTATTTAAATTTTCATTTTTAAAAACCACGAAGCCAATCCTAATAAAAATACAATTATCCCTATAAATAAAAATGTATTCTGAAATCCAATGTATAAAATTGCAATACCTCCGATTAAAGCGCCGAGAGCCGGACCGAGAGTTGTTAAAACCGTATCAACCGTTGACGCTTCTTCCTGGTATTTTTTCAACTTCTTGGAAAGCAAAGCGCTTTTTCCGCTTTCCATTGTCAACACGCTAAGCGAACTGATTATCATTACAAAAAACATTCCTATCAAATTTGTCACACTGGCAAAAACTCCAAGCATAATAGTTATCAGCCCTTCTCCTGTCATTCCTCCGCTAATAATTTTTGCGTCTTTGAATTTATCAATTATTTTTATAACCATTATTGAAAGTGGCAAATAAGCTATAGAGGCCAAAGAAATAAATTTAATAATTTCTTCTTGAGAAAAATGCAAATCTTGTAAAAATAGAACAAAAAACGCGCGATAAATTCCGACTAAAATTAAAGTCAGAAAAATAGAGAATATGATTATGATGAAAGTTTTGTCAGGTTTTATGATTTTTAGAATCTCGCTGTAATTTTTTCTTATATTTATTTTAGAAGGCGACATTCGCGAATGTCGCCCTTGAGATGCTGTTGATTGCTCTTGAGATTTTGTTAAATTTCCATTCAATCTCGCGTAAGCGTAAATTGCGTTAGCAAATTGAATTACAACGCTCAACAAAAACACTCCCGTAAAACCGAATTTCCAAATAACTAATCCGCCGACAGCTGGAGCAATAGCAGCTGCGTAATGAGGCATTGAATAAAACCAACCGAAACTTCGGCTATGGCTGTCTGTTTTTGATTTCATTAAAATTAATTTCAGAGACACGAGCCAAGCCGCCGCGGAAAAGCCAAGAATTATTTGAGCGATATAAAAAACTGTTAGATTATGACTTACAATCATCAATAACGCGAAAATTCCATATCCCGCAATGCCTAACGCCGCGATTTTTGAGGGATTAAATTTATGAATATAATAATTTATTATTACGGAAGAAATAGCGATGACAGAATATGTAAGCAGATAGATGCTTCCCACATTCAAAACTGAAAATCCGATAGAAATCAAAAACAGCGGATAATAAAGCGAGAAAAGTTTATATCCAAACATCAATAAAAAATGCACCAATGAAACATCAAAGGTGGTTTTTTCCATTTTCGGAAACCAGGAATATAAATTTTGATTATTTTCAAAAAGTCCGAACATTGGTTTTATTTTATTGGAGTATCTTGTTGGAGTGACACACGAGCCGCAGTGAAATGTGTTATAAAGCTTCGGAAAAATAACAAACTACGCTGCGGCTTGTTTATCACTCCGCTTATTTTACCATTTTTTGGGTAAAAAAAGAAGAGACAACTCATTTGCGATTTTGCAAAGTCATTGTTATCTCTCAAAAAGTTATTTGAATTCGTGTTGGATATTCTCCAACATCTTTTCTGCTTCCATCCGATATTTCTCGTTTGGACTATGGCACAATGCCATAAGCGCAAGTCGATGCATTCTTTTGCCAACTCCGCTTACCAGTCGATTTCCTTCTGGACCATTGGCAAGTTCCAAAAGTTCTTTTGGAGAAACAACTTTCAATCCTTCTTTATTAGCTTTATCCCAATTATCTATATTTGATATCTGGATTGAATCTTCTTTAGTAATTGGGATAATAAATGCCCAATCAAATCCTCCTTTTATAATGGCTGGATACATTGTTGGCATAAGATCAACAGAAACTTTAATTCCTGTTTCTTCCTCAACTTCACGAGCAAGCTCCATTCCGATGAGTCTCTCATCTAGAGCAATATCAGCAGCTTCTGTTTTTACAGCCCCACCAGGAAGATCCCAGTCCCCAGGAAGAGTTTCGCATGAACTTCTTCTTTTTAAAAGAAGTTGTCCATTATCATTATATATCCCAGCAAACAACCCAATGCTGGGACGAACAACATCTGGATTTTTCCTGATTCGTTTTATCGCTTCTTCCGTTCTTTCGCTTATTTCTTCTTCTGTCATTTTCTTTTCACCTCAAACTTTAATACTTACAATACCAGCAAATCCCTCCTGAATTCACCAGCCGTGAAAATTTGTTATTCTATATTCTGGAGTTCAGGTTTTAACCTGTAAGATTTTACACGCTAAAGCGTGAACTCCAAAACCAATACCAAACTTTCACAGCTGGTGAATTTTGTTTATTTTATAAAGAACAATTCTGACTTTACATTATAGATAAAATAAAAAATATGTCAACCCTTGTCATTCCTGCGTAGGCAGGAATTCATTATTACAATTTATTTTACCATATATCACTTAGCTTTTTATAAAACAAACCGTGACAGTGGATTCCCGCCTCCGCGGGAATGACAAATGATTCAAAACCCCACATATTCAATTTCCTCTTTCAGCTGAATTCCAAATTTATTTCTAACTTTCTGCTTTATCAAGCTTATTAAAATAACAACATCTTCCGCTTTGGCATTGTTAAAATTAACAATAAAATTACAATGCTTTTCCGAAATCATCGCGCCGCCGATTTTTTTGTTTTTTAATTCATCAATCTGCTCTATTAACCAGCCAGCGGGAATAACATTATTTTTAGCAATTTTATTTAACTTTGGAAATTCTTTTTTCAATTTTGCCAAATGATTATCATCAACAACTGGATTTTTAAACACGCTCCCCGCGCTTGGATATTCCAAGGGCTGTTTTTCTTTTCTTGATTTAAGAATCTCTGCGGTTATTTTTTTACTCTCATCCTGATTTCCTTTTTCCAATTTCAAAACAGCGCTCAAAATAATAAACTTTTTTTCTTTTTTGAAAACGCTATCCCGATAAGAAAACTGACATTGTTTATTATTCAATTTCAAAATCCCCCTGACCCCCTTTAATAAAGGGGGAAATGTTTTATTCTCCTTCTGTATTTTGTTCCCCCTTTGTAAAAGGGGGCTAGGGGGATTTCCTAATTTCCAATATCCAATATCCAATACCTCCACTTCCTCCACAACATC
>DAOWHY010000001.1 GCA_030641185.1 Candidatus Moraniibacteriota bacterium
AGTTATCTATAAATAATGAAAAGAACATATCAGCCGAAAAAGAAAAAGAGGGCGCGAACACATGGATTTAAAGCTCGGATGCAAACTCCCGGCGGGAGGAATGTTTTGTCTGCGCGGAGAAAGAAAGGGAGGAAAAGTTTGACTGTCTAAGTATGATTTGGGGTTTTTGGATTAGGAAATGTCATTGCGAGGAAGTCGCAACGACCGAAGCAATCCCGTAACTACGCGCGGAGAGCTTAGTCACGGGATTGCTTCGTCGCCATTTCATTCACTGCGTTCATTCAGGCTTCTCGCAATGACAGTGAATAATTTAAAACCATGCTTAAAAAAGAACTTAGAATAAGAAAGCAGAAGGATTTTGATAGAATATTCGACAAGGGAGCGTATTTTTCTGAAAAGTTTCTAGTATTAAAAGTAGTCGAAAATGATTTAGAAGCATCCAGGTTTGGCTTTATTGTCAGTAATAAAATTTCTAAAAAAGCAGTAGAGCGAAATAGAATAAAACGATTATTAAGAGAAACGGTCAGATTGAAGCAGAATAAAATAAAATTGGGATTTGACGCGGTTTTTATTTTTAGAGGCAAAGAGGTTAAAAAAAGTTTTAAAGATGTTGACGCAATTGTGGAAAAACTGTTGAAAAGGTCTGGATTAGCGTTGTAATTTTTGGTAATTCATAGTAATTCAATTGTAGTTTGTTAACAACAATTAATTACAAATAATTACTATAAGTTTCCATAAATTACTATTAATTACAACAAGTTACTATCAATCGCATTCTATAAAAAATATCACAATCTGGTCGTTTAGACAAAAACTGTGCTAAAAATATTTATTCTAAAATCAATCAAACTCTACCAAAAAACCTTATCTTGCGATCATGGTTTCTTTTCTTTTTTAAACAAATCTTTTTTTTGGGGTTGCAGGTTTCATCCAACCTGCAGTGAATATTCATATAGAGCGATAGAAAAATATGGCATTAAGAAAGGCATTTTTCTCGGAACAAAGCGGATTTTTAGATGCCACCCGTTTTCTAAAGGGGGTTTTGACTCATTAAAATAAAATTTAATATCTCTAAAATTAAAACAAATGAATTTTTTAGTATCCTTCTATAACGAAATACTTTACTATCCTCTTTTTAATCTGATGGTGTTTTTTTATAATGTAATTCCGGGGCAGGATATCGGAGTAGCAATAATCGTAGTAACTTTATTGGTTAGATTCGCGCTATATCCGATGAATAGTAAATCTATCAAAAGCCAAAGAGCAATGCAGGCTATTCAGCCAGAAATGAAGGAAATTCAGAAAAAATATAAAGAAGATAAAGAGAAACAGGCGAAAGAGCTGATGGCATTATATCAAAGGCGCAAGGTAAATCCCTTTTCTGGTTGCCTTCCTTTGCTAGCTCAATTTCCCATTCTGATAGCTCTCTATCATGTTTTTATCAACGGTTTTAAAGATGAAAGTTTAGTAATCTTATATTCTTTTGTTAATAATCCCGGGCATTTAAATCCCATTTCATTCGGTATTATTAATTTGTCCGAAACGAATATCTATTTAGCTCTAATAGCGGCAAGTTTACAGTATTTTCAAACAAAAATGTTGATGGAGCGAAAGAAAAACAAAAAAAACAAAGAGAAAAATAAAGAGGAAAATGAGAACAAAGAAAAAACGCCAGAAGAAAAAACTCAGGATTTTGCTCAAGCAATGACTAAGCAAATGGTTTATATAATGCCTGTGATCACCTTTGTTTTCGCAATGAGTTTTCCTTCCGGACTGGCTCTTTATTGGGCGGTAACAACTTTATTTGCGATTGTCCAGCAATACATTATAATGAGAAAAACGAAGAAACAAGAAGAAGAACAAAAGCAAGAAGTGGAGGTTGTGGGATAATATCTGGTTATTAGTAACAAGGTTGTTGGCAGTAGGAAAAGCCGCAAGTCGCAGGTCTTAAGATTTTTTATGATCTAGAACTGAGGACTTATCTTATTGTTAATAACTTTGTTACCAGTGACTAATTTTTAAGATATACAATCATGAGTGAAGAGAACAATGAGCTTATAAAAGAAACAGTCGTTGAGCTGTTAGGTATTATGGGCCTGGAGGCAAACATAGAAGAGGAGAGAATTGAAGATGTCGGAGGAGGGCAAGAGGTTTACACTATTAACTTGATGACGGAAGATCCAAATCTTTTGATTGGACAATATGGATCAAATTTGCAGTCTCTTCAGCATTTGACTGGTATTATAATCAGAAGAAAATTATTGGAAAAAAGCGGCGATGAAAATGGAAATAACGAAATAAGATTTAATATTGATGTTAATGACTATAAAAAGCAGAAGAGAGAATCAATAGTTAAACTTGCTGATACAATTGCGAACCAAGTTGTCTATAATAAAAACTCTGTTGTTTTAAGGCCAATGTCTGCTTATGAAAGAAAGATGGTTCATCTGGAAATATCTTTACGGGACAATTTAACCACGGAAAGCGTGGGGGATGATTTGATGAGGAGGGTGATTATTAAGTATGTGGAAGAGTAAATAAATGGAAACTTGTAGAAATCCATTGAAACCAATTGTCGTTACAAAAGACAAGATAATAAATCTATGAACTTTTTCAATCCAACGAAAAAAGCGGAAATTATTAGGGAGAGATTAGTGAAAGACGGGAAGTATTTGATTTCCAAAATGGAAGGAAGTAAACAAGAGGGCGGAACAAGGAAAGTGCTTGATGCATATTTTCGATATAAAGATTATATGGATAGTGAAGAATGGTTTCACTCTTCAGAAAAAGAAATTTGGTCGCCAAAATTTTTGGGACTCGTTGAAAATTTTTGGTCAAAACCGATTCAGGAAGTTAAAAAATTAGAATTTCAAAACCCATCTTATTCTGCTGGTTTTAGGTTAAGAGACGATCCGAGAAGGTTTAGTAAAGTATTTACCGTTCAGTTGGCGGGTTGTGATTATGATTGCAATTATTGTTATGTGCCGAAAGAGTTAAATACCGCTAATCCTAAATTAGGAAAATATTTTTCCGCTGAAGAAATAATTAATCATTTCTTATTAGCCAAAGAAAATTCAAAGGAGCTGATGAATGTTATCAGAATAAGCGGAGGAAATCCGACGATCGTTCCGGAAATAATCGTAGATATTTATAAAGAAATAACAAATCACCAGCTTGATGTTTATCTCTGGATTGATTCAAATTTATCTACGCCGAAATATCTGGAAAATTTGGGAGACGAAATCAAAAATATCTTAAAGCAAAAAAATGTCGGTGTGGCTGGGTGTTTTAAGGGGATAAGTGAAAATGATTTTGCAATTATTACCGGCGCCGCGCCGGAATATTATGAAGAGCAATTTAAGACGGCAAAGTGGTTTCTGAATTGCGGAACTGATTTTTATGTTTATTTGCCGGCTTTGGTTTATGGAAATAATATTGAAGAAAAGTTAAAAACATTTATTGAGCGCTTGAGAGCGTTGAATAAGAACTTGCCGTTACGGGTTGAAGTTTTGGAAATTATAGATTTTCCTTGGGCAAAACTAAACATGGACAGAGCGGAAAAATTAGGTCGGGCTTTGCCAAAAACAGATCAAAGAATTATATTTGATCTTTGGCACAATAAACTTTTGCCGCAATTTTATAGTCAGGAAGAATTAGATAAATATTGCTGTCAGGTGTCATTAGAATAAATTTCTGTTAAGGAATTTCATTTACGCCCTAAAGAGTGAACTCCAAATCTGGAGTTCAGGTTTCAACCTGTAAGAATGTATTGTTATATCTAATTTATGAATCTAAATCTTACCCAAAAAATTGCTTATAACGCTTTTTTTTCTGCGGGGGCTCGTGTTGTGGAAGTGGCTCTCGCTTTTTTGATTATCAGGTTAATTGTTGGCTATCTCGGCGAAAGCGGATTTGGCGATTATATAGTTGTAGTTACTTTTATTTATATTTTTTCAGTTCTTGCTGATTTGGGACTTTATTCCATTGTCGTTCGGGAAATTTCGCGCGAGGGCGCGGATGAGAAAAAAATTATCAACAACGCTTTTACTCTGCGCCTCACGGCGGGGTTTTTTATTTTGGGTGTGGCCTATTTTGTTTCTCTATTATTTCCATATTCTAATAATGTGCAATACGGTATCGCCGTTGCCGCATTGGGATTTTGGATGCTTTCCAATATTCAGGTTTTGATGGGATTATTTCAAAAACATCTGGCAATGGACAAAGTAGCGCTGGCGGAAATAGCGGGGCGGATTATCCAGCTGTTTTTTGTCTGGTATTTTGTCACTTACGACTTTGGCTTTTTATATATTATTTCCGCGATATTTTTCGGCGCGATGATAAATTTCATTTTGGTTTTACGTTTCGCTTCTAAATACGCAAAAATAAAATTACAATTCGATTTTCAGTTTTGGAAAAAATTGTTGGTCCAATCTTATCCGCTGGCGATCTCGGCAATTTTGGTTTTAATCTATTTTAAGCTGGACACGATTTTTCTTTCCGTAATGAAAAATAGCGAGGCAGTCGGCGTTTATGGATTGTCATACAAGATTTTGGAAAACCTGATCTTTTTTCCGGCAATGATCGTCGGGCTGACGATGCCGATTATGAGCAAATATATCTTTACGGAGAGAGAAAAATTTAAATCAGTGGTCCAAAGAACTTTGAATTTTTTGATTATCGCTTTTCTTCCAATTGCCTTTGGCGCGATAATGACTTCTGATAAAATTATTGGATTATTTACGGAAAAAGGATTTTCCGATTCGCCAATAGTTTTGAATATTCTCATCATCGCGCTCGGTTTTATTTTCTTAGGCGCGCTTTTTTCCAATATCATTATTGCCGCCAACCAGCAAAAACGCTTAGCGCAAATTTATTTCGTCGGGATGATTTTTAATGTTATCACTAATTTTATTTTCATCCCGAAATATTCCTACTTCGGCGCTGCGGCGACAACTGTCGCGACGGAGTTTTTGGTTACTGGTTTGATGATTTATGTAATTTATAAAACAATAAATTTCCTCCCGTCTTTTAAAATTTTATTTAAAGCCTTGCTGGCGGCTTTGCTGAAGGCGTTAGTTTCAAATTCTCTCAGTTCTTTAAATATTTTCTAGCTAGCAATAATAGG
>DAOWHY010000025.1 GCA_030641185.1 Candidatus Moraniibacteriota bacterium
TAGAAGAGGAACAATTATCAGACCTGAACAAATGAAAAATTATCCTGACGACAAAGTTTCCCTTATGTGCACAGGCGCGCAAGGAGAAGGAAGAGCGGTTTTAATGAGAATTGTAAACAAAGAGCACAGACATGTTCAAATCAAAAAAGCGGATACTGTGATTTTCTCTTCATCAGTAGTTCCGGGAAATGAAAGGACTGTGCAAAACTTGAAAGATCAGCTTTATAGACAGGGAGCGGATGTTGTACATTATAAAATGATGGATGTCCATGTTGGAGGACACGCCCAAATTGAAGATCTTAAAATGATGATCAATCTTATTAAACCAAAATTCTTTATGCCAATTCATGGAAATTATTATATGCTTAGACTACACGCCAATATCGCGGAGAATTTAGGAATACCGCCAGCAAATACGATTGTAGCGGGAAATGGAAATGTAGTTGAATTTACAAAAAACTCGGCTGCTATAACGAAAGAAAAAATACCTTCCAATTATGTGATGGTTGACGGACTTGGGGTCGGCGATGTCGGAAATATCGTTCTTCGCGACCGCCAGCAAATGAGCGAAGATGGAATGTTTACTATTGTAGTTATAATAGACAGTAAAACTGGAAAAATAGTCGGCTCTCCTGATATAATTTCACGCGGTTTCATATATATGAAAGGATCAACTGAACTTGTCAAAGAAACAAAAAACAAGGTCATTGAAATAGTGAATAAAAAAGCCGCGCCGGAACATGACACAAACTGGGCTTATGTAAAAGATAATATTAGAGATCAAATTGGGCAATTCTTATTCAACAAAACAGAGAGACGGCCGATGATTTTGCCAGTTGTGATTGAGGTGTAGGGCATTTTAACATATTAACATCCTAACATTTTAACACATTGTCATCCCAGAATTTTTTTCTGAAGCGATAGCGTAAGAAAAAAATATCTGGGATCCAGTTAGTCTCATCTCAATAGATTATACGAAAAATATTATTTATTAAGACTTACTGGATTCCCGCCTCCGCGGGAATGACAATAAATAAATTTGACAAATAAAAAATACTCCCTATAATTAAACTTATGAGTGAGATAAAAATAAAATTTAATTTAGTTTCAAGTTGGTGGAACCAAGATAGCGTTTAGGCTGTTTTGGTTTTTCTTATATATTTTAGAAAAATTGAGTGAATGCAAAACAGCCTAAAAGCTGTTTTTTAATGGAGGAGAGAAATAATGGCACAAGAACAAATTATCCCAATAACAGAAAGTGATTTCCAAACTTTAGAAATAGTAATCTTAAAAAATAAAGACAAATTTTGCTCTTATTGTAATTACGAGCTGGAAAAATATATTCTTAAAGATGGAATGATTATTTATCTGTGTTATGAATGTGACACAGTATGGGAAAGAGAAATCATAGACGAAAACCACTTTAAACTGGTGAAGTCTAAAGAGGGGCTTTCTATATTTTAAAGTCCCTCCCTTTTTTAAAATTGATAAAGTTTAGATATAAAGCTATAATAAAATTGTAAACAATAATCTAATAACTATGACCAAAAAACAAACAATCTTCAGCGCGATTCAGCCTTCGGGGGAATTGCATATCGGGAATTATCTTGGAGCGTTAAAAAATTTCGTGGAGCTTCAGGATGAATACGACTGCTTTTTCTTTATTGCTGACTATCATTCGATCACGGGAGATTATAATCCGAAAGAAAAGTCTAAACAGATTTTTGATCTGGCTTTGGATTTTTTGGCGATAGGATTAGATCCTCAGAAATGCACAATTGCCGTTCAATCGCAAATTCCGGAACATACGGAATTGGCTTGGATATTTAATACTATTACTCCTATTTCAGAACTGCAAAGAATGACGCAATTTAAAGATAAATCCCAAAATCAGGGAAAGAATATCAATGTGGGCTTATTTGATTATCCGGTTTTGCAAGCGGCGGATATTTTAATGTATAAAGCTTACGGCGTACCAATCGGGCAAGATCAAATTCAACACATTGAGCTGACGAGAAAAATCGCGCGATTCTTCAATAATAAGTTTGGAGAAACTTTTCCGGAACCGAAAGATATTATCACTGAAACTCCCAAAATTATGTCGCTTACTGATCCGACAAAAAAGATGAGTAAATCGCATGGACCAAAATCATATATTGGAATTAACGATGAGCCGGAAGTTATTAGGAAGAAAATGAAAAAAGCAATTTCAACCACTGAATATAATAAAGACATTTACAATTTCTACGCGTCGTTATTGGAAGAGTTTGGAACCGAAAAAAATAAAGATTATTTTGCCAACCAATTCAAAAACCAAAACCTAAAATTCTCTGAATTAAAAGACGCGCTTGCCGAAGACATTGCAAATTATTTCAAAGATTTTAGAACTAAACGAAAAGAGCTTGCAAAAAATCCGAAAGAAGTAAAAAAGATTTTAGATAAAGGCGCTGAAAAAGCAAGGGTTATTGCGCGAGAAACGATGAAAGAAGTTAAAGAAAAAGTTGGGTTGATTTTGTAGAATGTATAAAAGAAATAAACTGTTGGCTCCAGTCTCCTGACTGGAGCCCTTTGTGATTTTAGAAAAGATTATACCAAATAGACAGCTTAAAGAAATAAATGGTTCAAGTCAGAGACATTGAACCAACAAAAAGATAGTTTAAAGAAACATCTGTTTCAAGTCAGAAATATTGAACCAATAAAAATAAAAAAGTGGAAACAGATTTATTCCCACTACTTTAATTATTCTCTTGCTGGTATTTTTCCAGCAATTCTTTTCCATTCCCACAACCAGGAGTTTGTGAATGATGCAGACATTTTGATTTTAAACAATTCTCAGAACATAGCTTAACAACTTCCTTGCTATATATTTCTTTAATTCTTTCAAAAGCCTCTTCTGTATTCCCTGGCACTTGGACTAGAGTATTCTTATCATCAAGAACAAGATATAATGCCATTAATTTCCCCTCCTTTCTCTTCTCTTTTTCCTTTCTAATATTTGAATGTCTCTCATACACTTTCCACAAATCCTACCGGATTTATTTTTACAACTACAAGCCGTAAAAACCTTTTCTTCTGTTGGTATGTTTCCTGCCATCTTTATCTCCTCCTCTAAATACTACTTTTTGTTTTTAATAAATTTAACTTTAGACAAAATTTTTTTGCCCATAAAAAAATAACCTCTTTACTGAGGTTATCTTTTTATGAACAACAAATGTAAAATAGAAAAACAGGGGGCGAGAAACTTAGGATGATTTTTTTTAATCGTTACCGACATTGCCTGCTTTTAAAATTTATTATTCCTGCTTTGTATTATCTTACAAATCAAAACTCTCGTCAAGCAGAGTTATCCACAGCCCGTGCGTCTATCGTTCATACCTATCCTTAATCCTTACCGTATCATCCAAATGCGGCGTGGAATATTCCTGCAAAATTGTATTTTCAACAGCTAAAATTGTATGCGGAGTTTCGGGCTTAATTCTGATAGTGTCATTCTTTTTTAGATTAACCTCCCTATCATCAAATTTAATTATAGCCTCGCCTGAAAAAACATGCATCGTTTCGTCTTTTTTATTATGCTTGTGATGCGAGGTGCTTTCATTTTTCATTAAATATAATTCCTTAGTCATATACTTGTCTGTCTGAATAATCAATTTTTCATATCCCCACGGCTTGTCTTGTTTGTTTGAATATTCTCTGTTAACAATTTCCAGATCTTTAGTAGAATCGACCGATTGCCAGAAAACATTTTCTTTGTAATGATTCATAAAGCCATTGTTGGAAATTTCAGGAAAAGCAAGTTTTTCTATATCCCCTTCCTTGTGTTTGGATAAGATTGATTTTAGTTCTTTGGACATTATATAAATTCCGGCGTTAATATAATAATTAAGTTCCGGCTTTTCTTTAAAGCCAATGATTTTATTTTCTGACATTTCTACTATTCCATAGGAAGAAATAAGCGGCGTTACATACATCAACATTTTATTTTTATGCGCGTTTATCATTTCCTTTATGTTCGCGTCGCAAACCACATCACCGTTTCTAATTATATAATTATCAGCTTCAAAATTTTTAAATAAATTATTGATCGCGTACAAAGTCCCCCTCGGCTTGTCTTCAACTAAATATTCTATCTCTACTCCCTGCCAGCTATCTTTAAATCGTTCTTTTATTTTTTCATTCAAGTGTCCGCAAAGCAAAACAACTTTTTTGACGCCGGCGTGTTTAAACTGCAAAATTTGCTTGTCTAAAATCGTATAATCTTTTTTGATTTCTAAAAGCGGTTTTGGAATTTGATCAGTTAATGGTCTTAATCTTTTTCCGTATCCGCCGCATAATATTGCTCCGAGCATAATTATTATTTATTTAGTTATTATTTAGTTATTGCTTGTATAATTTAAAGTATCAGATTGTTGTGGATAAGTCAATACTCGTATGTGTAAATAATTATTTTTTAAACTCTTTTATCCACCTATTTGTTTCTTCAAGATAATAATCGCCATATTCTTTTGATGGCTCTATGGCTGTTCCTTCAAAAAATTCATTCCAAGTGGCAATAAGAATATAATCTGCTTTGTTTTTTATTGCAGTTTCCCATGTCCAGTCATACACACTTCTACCATCAACTTTTTTAGGAATTTCAAATCCTAATTCGCCACGCACAATTGTATCTCTATATGTTGGAGTAACAGTTAACATTACCGGCCAATCAACAGCTCTATTTCTTTCCGCCTGTTCTTTTTCTTGTTTTTCCCAAACATTCATTATTTGTTCGTGAGTCGTAATATAACGCCAACTCACCCATGTATTTGATAAACTATAAAAAAACTCATTATCAAATACATCCAATTCCGAAATAGTGTCCGTTTTAATAATACAAACTTTTTCATCGGAAAGAGGTTGCGTATAAGTGCTTAAAAAATATATAGGACCGACTTCTTTTTCAACTGAATTTCTTATTTTCTTCCAAAAATTTTCATATTCTGATAAAAACGCTTGGCGATAATCTTTTGCAATTGGTGTTTGTTTATTAAATGAAGCTATGTCTTGTGGATAAAAACCTAACATTTCATCTTCTGATGTGATAGGAGTATTCCATTGAAGTGAAATAGCCTTGAATGGATTTTGATTCTTTGTTTTATATTTTTCAACAATTCTGTGAGTTAAAAGTTTTTTAGATTCATAATCCCAACTTGGAAAAAACCAGTGTCCGTCATAAATAAAAATAACTGGCTTGCCATCTATTCTTAGCATACCTTTATTTTCTAATTGGTCTATCAAAGAACTCTCTATAATTTTACTTAGTTGTTTTTGCGCTTCAACATTTAATTTATTCCCCAATATTTTCTCTCCATTCGGATTAACAGGACGAAATTGTTGATCGCTTAAAGCATCATTATTCTCTACCAAAGGAGCATAGTACATACCAAGCTCCTCTGCATAATTAGCAAAAGTTAAGTAACGCTCTCTATCATATAAATGGTAGGAAACAATTGCAAAATCAATACCTATATCTTTCATCTGTTTAATATGCTTAACGAAATAGGAATTTTTTGATGTATAGTAACCAGCTTCTGGTGAAGTTGCTACCTTTTTCCACGCATCACCTTTTAAATCACTTTTAAACCCAGGATTATTCCACCAAGTATAATAAAAAACTCCGACTTTTGGATCGGCGGGAAAATCCGTTTTATTCTTTTCATTAATAAGATCAACAAATTTAAACGCATTTTTCTCATTTAAAAAATTATAAAAAGGGACGCTTAAAAATATTGCTATCATAAAAAGAAACATTATTATTGTGGTATTCTTTATAGTTAAAAATTCTTTCAATTTAAGTAAACAAGAAACTATTTCCACATAAATATCTTTTCGCAACAAAAACACTTGCGCAAAACCTCTTAGAACAATATAGAAACATAGCAGAATTAAAGGAATTAGAACTAAATATGTAACAACTACTGGAAGATGATAATATGTCCATATTGAGTTTGGATATGTGTATAGTGGAATATCAGAAACAAACTTGCTTAAATAAAATACTAAATAATTAGTTGAAGTTTTAAAATATCCTTCTGAAATAAAAGGAGGCAAGAATGTTAAAAAATGAAATCCCAAAATTACTCCGGCAAAAAGAACACTGAATGTAGCAGTCCATTCAACCCTTGCTAAAAACTTTCTACTAAACATAACAACTTCTCTTTTTGGAAAATGAGTAAGAATAATCAAAAGAGCTACAAACACTACAAAGTATTGTTCGTTAACCACCTTATTAAATACTAACACGCTCGTGTAAATTAATAATATTATCATTAAAAGCCGTTCTACTTTTCCCTTAATATAAACGAGTGCCAAAAGATTGAAAACCAAAACAGCAAACAACAATAACCTACCGCCAATAGTAGTCAGAAATGATATATCAAAATTATAGATATGAGAGAAAAAATCAGACATAGCCACAATACCTATTCCCTGCGGTCCACGATGTAAATGCATAATTAAATTTTGATTCATGAACCCTTGCGGACTACTTAAAAAAAATGGAACTACAAGCGCAAGCGTCGTCGCGGTAAAAGACAGGAAAAAATTCATTCTATGAGTGTTTTGTTTAATTATCTGAAAAACATAAATAAAAATTGCCGGAAGAAAAAATAAGGGAAATAGTTTAACCTCAGGAGCTAATGCAAGAAAAAATCCAGCCATTAAGAATTTTTTATGTTGTAACGATAAAAGAAAAAGGAGAATGAAATTAACAATCCAAATATCAAACATTCCCCACACCGAACTGATCCAGATGAAAAAAGGGTTAAATAAAACAAGCAACATAGCTCGCCCCGCTAATTTTCTATTTCTGTCTTTAAGAAATTTAAATATTAAAAACGCGAACAGAAGATCTCCTAAGATAAACGGTAGCTTTAAAATAATATTTTCAAGCGCGGGAGTAATATTAATCCCGCTAAGAACAGCTAATCCATAAGGAACAGTGAACATGATAAGAGGTAAGGGCGGATACCCATACCATTGCTCTGTCATAGGTCTGTCGCTATTCGGATAAATGGTTGGATCATTTTTTTCAACAGTTTCATACGGAGTAATACCTTGAAGCATATTTTTCGCGCTTTCTGAAAAAACAAATCCATCCCAGTCGTGAATCAATGGGGCGGCAACTATTACTCTAATCAAAAAAGCTACAATAAAAACTAGAATCAGCAACTTGTTAATTTTGAATATACGAGATAAATTATGTTTATTGTGTTTGAGTTTATTCATCGTCAATTTCAACTTTTCTGATTAATAAATAAAAAATAGTTTTCAGAACAACCGTACCAAAAACAATTAAAGTTATGGTAAAATAATTTAGACGATCCAAAGAAAAAGACGGAATTAAATCCCTGTCAGATCCTTCTAAGGCCACGGGTAAAACTTCAGGAATTTTAAATGTTCCTATAAAAAACGGTTCACTTTCCACGGCATTATTAGCATCAACTATACTCATAAAAACCTTATAAATACCGCTCCGTAGCTCTTTATCAGAATAACAAACCCAGTACCCATTATTATTTGATACTGTTTTTAATATAATTTGCGATTCGTCATAATCCTCAAATTTAATAAAAAGTTTTATTGCAACATTATCTTGAGTGTATCCAAAAAAAACTGGCTTATTTGTCGCTACGATCAACACCTCATTGGGTTTTTCAACCTCTTCACCATTTATAAATAATTTAAAATCTGGAACGATTCTTGAAGAACCAAGAGAGCCACCAGGCAAAGAATATGCCAATGCATTATCAGCTAATAAACATACGAATAAACCAAAAATTACAATGGCAACTTTTACAATTATCCTATTGCATTTAATTTTTGATGTATAACCTGAAAACATTTTTTTTATTATTTAAATTTATATTAAACAACCTGTTAATCACAAAAAAACTTAATGAAGTAGAAAATAATATTCCCATTAAAGCTGATATCATATAATGAAATCCAACCGTAACACCTATTTTATAAATTATAAAATTTAATATTATAACAGCAAAAGACAATAAATAATAATAAAATATTCTTTGCATATTTTCTGTGTTAGAAATAGTTTTTTTATCACTATAAGTAAATATGCTATTTAACAAAAAATTGCTCATTATTGAAACAACTATTGCGATTGCCCATGCTGAATCTTTACCAATTCTAACATATTCAACAAAAATAAAAAGTAATCCTAAATTAACTATTACACCGCTACCGCCAACTAAACAAAATTTATAAAACCGCCCCGCTTCTGGAATTGTTTTAAATAAAAACCACAAATGTTTTAAAAACTCTATTCCCTGAGACGCTGTGGCTTTACTTTCTCCATTTTTTCTTGGTAAAAATGTATAAGAGATTTGAGATACTTTATTGTACTTGGATCTCATTAATATCTCAATAAGTATTTTAAATCCTCGCGGTTGTAGTTTTACACCCTTAAGTATATCCTTTCTAAAAAGAAAAAACCCGCTACACGGATCCGTAGTTTTGCGAGTTTGAGTAAATAAAACTTGTGCAAAATATTTTGCTGCGACAGAAATAAATTTGCGATACGCTCCATCTAATCCATTAGTGCCCCCCCCATCTTAGTGTATCTGCTTGCCACAACAATATCAGCATTTTCTGCGATAGCGTTTTCCGCCATTACTGCTATTTTTTCAGGCGGGTGCTGCAAATCTGCATCTAGGCAACAAATATATTTTCCTTTTGCTTCTTCAAAACCTTTAATAAACGCTGTTGCTAGTCCTGTTCTTTCTTTACCTTTCCTATGAATTAAACGAATTTGTTTGTTGCATTTTATTGCTTGTTGAATAATAGATGGAGTTTCATCTGTGCTATCATCAATAAAAAGAACTTCGTAATTATAGTTGTTTTTTGACAGAGTATATTTTATCCTTTCAATAAGCGGAAAAATATTATTTTTTTCATTATAAGTTGGTATAATTATTGTTAATAAAGTTTTCTTATACATAAAACAAAGTTAGTTAAAAAATTAACTACTTTAAAGCAATCAATCATCACAGAACATTATTACACTATTAATAACTTGTCAATATAGATGTATTTGCCCTTTATTCTCTTCCTAAACATAAACCTCCTACACTAAATAATTAAAAAATATCACAAATAAAGTTGCAACCATTTTACAAACCGCTTCGGAAAGCGGTTTTTTAGATGTTTTAACATTTTTATTAAAGCGCTCAGATTTAATTTTTATTCGTTTTTTTACATAAAGCGTAAAAACTTGCGCTATATTTCTAACACTTTGTGTAAAAAAAATCAATATCTCCAATTTATTTATTTATCAACCCCTCAATCTCCCCCGTTTTCTCCTCCATCAATTCTTTACTCTTCGCCTCCAAATTCAACCTAATCACTGGCTCCGTATTTGATCCTCGCACATTAAACCACCAGTCAGAATATTCAACAGTTACCCCGTCTAATTTATTTATCTCGCCATCGCTATATTTTTCTTCTATTTCTTTTAATTTTTCCGCCACGCTTTTTACTTTGAAATTTATTTCACCGGAATGAAAATATTTTTGATATGGTTTTATCACTTCCGAAAAAGGCATATCTTTTTCGGAAAGGAATTTCAGGAATTTAGCGATTAAAATCGCTGGCATTTCAAAAGTGCCGTAAGATTTTTCATAAAAATAATGCCCCGATGATTCTCCGCCAAAAACAGCGCTATTTTTTATCATTATTTCTTTAATCAAAGAATGTCCAACTGGCGTAATGATAGCCCTGCCTCCCATTTCCTCAATCATATCTTTCGTAATTCTACCCGGTCTAATGTCATAAGCAACGGTAGCGCCGAAATTTTCAGCAAGCTCTATTTGCGCCATAATTCCCCTGAGGACTTCCTGCCTTAAATCATTTCCTTTTTCATCAACAAAGAAATACCTATCACCATCGCCGTCCGCGGTAATACCAAAATCGGCCTTGTTTTCTATAACTTTTTCTTTCAATAATTCTAAGTTTTCTTTCTTTAATGGATCAGCTTCGTGAGAGGGAAACGAACCATCTAATTTAAAATTCACTCTTATCAAATCAGCATTAATCTCCTTAAAAATCTCTTCCATATCCAACGCTCCCATAGAATTAGCGGCATCAGCGACTATTTTAAATTTTTTAATTTTTGAGATATCTATATCGGAGAGCTGATCGCTAACAAAGTCTTTCAAAACATTTTCTTTTTCAACAATCTTGCCCTTTTTTTCACTTTTCACGAATTCACTTTTTAGGATAATATCCCTAATTTCAAAAATTCCAGTATTTTTTCCAATAGGAAAAGCTTTTTCTCTTACTATTTTAAATCCATTATATTCCTTCGGATTATGCGACGCAGAAACTTGAATTCCTCCGTCATAACCATAATAAGCGACCGCAAAATAAAATGTCGGACTGCTTGATAATCCGATGTCAATCACATTAAGACCGCTGTCATTAAGACCCTTCACTAATTCTTTTTTTAGCGCCGGCGATGAAATTCTCATATCAGATCCAACAACAATATTTTTCGCTTTTGGATTTTCTTTTAAAATAAAAGCGGCATATCCCCTGCCTAATTTATAGGCTAGTTCCTCATCAAGTTGGCTGGGATATTTTCCCCTTATATCATACGCTTTGAAAATTGATTCATCTATTTTAGCCATAAATTAATTATTTAACTTATTAATAATATTTTTCGCTTCATTTAACTCTTTAATTATATGATCAGCCAGCTTAGATTCTGTGTCTATATGCCCGCCCTGCGGTCTTTCCATTTTCATCGTTACGACATTTGACAATCTTTTTTTCACATCATCAATAGCTTCTGCTTTATCTTCTATAAAGACGCTATTTTCATTATACTTTTTTTGAATCTCTTCCATGTCGTCAGCCTTATTTCTTGAAGTAATTATAACCTCATTAAAATATTTTGAAATTCCAGAATTTTCAATTTTATTTTTTTGAAATTTTGTAGTTCCAAAAGATAAAAGAATTAATTCTTCTTTCTTATAATCCGAAACAAAATCAAAAAAATCAGAATAAATAAAAATGTTAGACTTTGTTATTACAGAATCTATTTTTTTGCTTATTTCTTCTTTGTTAAAATTTCTTAATTCATAAAATAAATCAACAAATAAATCCTCATCAAAATCGCCCCTTCTTTTTTTACACTCTTTATATATTTGCCAAAATTGATCTTTTTTAAAACCTTCTTTCTGAAAAACTTTCAAAAACTCCCGCATTAGCCGATGCGTATTAAAAATCGTATCATCAAAATCTAAAACTATTTTCATAATGCTATAATTTATTTGCTATTCCTCAAATAAATATCCTGTGTCGGATATGGAATTTGAATTCCCTCTTCATTAAACCTTCTGTAAATTTCCTCGTTTATTTTTGTCTTGACCATAAATTTTTCTCCGGGACTGTCAACCCAGGTCACAACAATAAATTCAAGCGCGTGATCCAAAAAGTCCGTAAAGTAAACGGAGGGCGCGGGATTTTTTTCAACGCCTTCCGTATTTTCCGCGATATCAAGCAGAATCTTTTTAACCTTATTTATATCTGACCCATAAGCAACTCCTATTTTTATTTTCTCCTTAATCTTTGCCGCCGGCTGATTATAGTTTATAATTTTAGAATTTGCAATTTTGCTATTCGGCAGAATAACGACAGTCTCGTCAAATGTTTTAATTCTTGTAGATCTGATCCCTATTTCCAAAACATCACCGATCTCTCCGCTCTCAAGCTGGACACGATCTCCCACTCTGAAAGGCTTGTCAAAATAGATGGAAATTCCTCCAAATAAATGAGATAGAGTATCTTGCGCGGCAAAGGCGATTACAAAACCCATAATTCCAGCCGACGCTAAAAGCGGGGTAATATCAATATTCCACATTTTAAGCAAAAACATTATGCCGGCAAAAAAGATAACTATGTTACTCAATTTTTGAAACAAGGGCATAAGCTCATCATCAAGAGTGGACTTCGTCTTTTCCGCGAACTTAAATCCAAATTCGGAAATTATGACATTAACAAGTTTTGATACCGCGTAAATCCAAATTATCAAAACGAGAGACTTAATCATTTTTGAAAAATTGTCAGAATAGTTTGCCAGCACGCCGATATAATTGAAAGACTGATAAGCGCCCAAAAGAACAACGGAATAAAATATCGGCATATTTAATATTTTCATTATTTTGTCGTCTGTGTCATTTTTAGTCTTCGCGGTTAGCACTTTGAATACTTTGTTAAACAAGAAATTTGTGATTTGCGCGAGAATAAAAAAGACAATTAGAATAACAATGGCAACGATATATGAAGCAACAGTTATTCCGGTATAAGTTCCAATTATCTCGTTAAATTGGCTAAAATACTCAGTCATAAGTGTTTTTGTTAATTTTTTATATTCTTATTATAACAGAGATAAAGAATTAGGAAAGGGAAATAAATAAATTGTTATATTGCCAAATTGTTAAATTGTTGACAAGAAAATCGTTTGTGTTAGTCTATTAAAAAAAGGGAGGAAGATAAGATTGAAGAAAATAACAAAAATGGTAATGGCATTTCTTGTAATAGTGTTGCTCATTTCAGGATTCATCTATTTTGCATATGTTGATGAATCTACATCTAAACTCATAAAAGCTGAGAAGGATGATGCAAATATAGCTGTAGATAATACAGAAGAAAAACCTGAATGGGAATTCGTATTTGCTATAGTAGCGTTACTTGCAGTAGTATATATCATTCTCAGAAAAAGGGAATAGAATAAAAACCAAGGAGGGATAAATATAGATATAATAACAGCAATAATTTCACTCGTGATAGCCCTAAATTCCTTAGGAGCTAAAAGGAGTTGGACAGATCATAGATGAGGAATAATTTATTCCTTATTTTTTTATCCGTAATTCGTAATTCTTGATTCATGATTCATGATTCAAAACAACAAATTGACCTAAACAAAATTTTAAAGTAAGCTATAAAAAGAATATAGAGTTGTCATCCCAGAATTTTTTTCTAAAAGCGAAGCTTTAGAAAAAAATATCTGGGATCCAGTAAGTCTCACTTAATAAAATTATTACAATAATTATTGTTTATTGAAATAAACTGGATTCCCGCCTCCGCGGGAATGACAAAAAAATAAATACTTAATACTAATCTCATGTCATTTTCAGTTGGAATAGTGGGACTTCCAAATGTAGGGAAATCCACGCTGTTTAAAGCGCTCACAAAAAAAGAAATAGATATTTCAAACTATCCGTTTTGCACGATTGATCCAAATGTCGGAATTGTGAAAGTGCCTGATGAAAGATTGGAAAAATTAGCCAAATTTTCGGAAAGCGCGAAAATAATTCCAACTGCGATTGAATTTGTTGATATCGCGGGACTTGTTAAAGACGCGCATAAAGGCGAAGGTTTAGGGAATAAATTTCTGGCAAATATTAGAGAAGTTGAGATGATAGTTCATATTGTGCGCGGATTTGAAGATGGCAAGATAACTCATGTCAACAATAAAATAAATCCAAAAGATGATTTGGAAACAATAAACACAGAACTTATCTTAGCAGATATTGAAACAGTGAACAAAAGATTGGTTAAGACGGAAAAAGAAGCGCGATCTGGAGACAAAGAAGCTATTTTATTTAAAAGCGTTCTTGAAAAATATAAATCAGCATTAGAAGACGAACAGATGGCAAATACTGTAGAACTTGATAAAAATGAAAAGATCGCCTCAAAGGGATTTCAGCTTTTGACAAGCAAACCGATTTTGTATATTGTAAATGTCAATGAAAATCAAGAAATAGACAAAGATAAAATTTTACCTGAAATTGAAAACAAAATATTTCTGCCTGTTAAATTTGAAATGGATTTATCAGAGTTATCAAAAGAAGAAGCATTGGAATTTAGAAAAGAAACAAGTCTGGACAAAAATATCTCCGGCTTGGATGAGCTTATCATAAAATGCTATGATTTATTAAATCTGATGACTTTTTTAACCACAGGCAAAGACGAAACACGCGCCTGGACTGTCAAAAAAAATTCCACCGCCCCGCAAGCTGGCAGCGCAATTCATGGAGATTTTGAAGAAAAGTTTATTAAAGCGAGCGTGATTAACTGGCAAGAATTATTAAATTCCGGATCCTGGCATAACGCGATTGAAAAAGGAACTTTAAGAACGGAGGGGAAAGAATATATTGTGCAGGATGGAGATGTGGTGGAATTTAAGATTTAAATTAAATTGTTATATTGTTAAATTGTTATTCTGAACAAAAAAATTAGATGAAATTTCAAACAATCTTTTAATACGATTTAATAATAAGCATTTTAATAAGTATGAAAAAAGTAGTTATTACAGGAAGCGCATCACTTCAGAAAAAGGTTCAGCGCTGGAAAAAATTTTGGGAAGAAAAAGGATATTTAGTTACAAGTTATCCATCTCCGATTCCGAAAGAAACTTTTTTAAAAGAATACCCAGAAGTACATACAGATTTTTTTAAAAATATAACCAAAACAGATATTCTTTTTGTTATGAACGAAAATAAAAACGGCATAATTGGATATCTTGGAGCTGAATCTTTTGCAGAAATGTGTTTTGGTGTTATTCAAAATCTAGTTTATAATAAAAGCATTGAAGTGATACTTTTGCAATTACCAAAAGATAATGTGCAATCTTATGATGAAATCAATTTATGGTTAAAGTTAAATTGGATAAAACTTTTCAGGGAACAGGATATTATTTGAAATATTAAGTATCAAAAATCAAGTTTGAATTCCTCTTTACAAAAATAAAACCCTGTGGTAATATAAAAACATCAAAGATATATGGCATAGTGATAGATAATTCCTATGCCCAAAGCCCGTATATGTCTGCTTTTTTTGTATAAATTTAACCCAAAATTTGTCATCCCAGAATTTTTTCTGGAACGATAGTGTAAGAAAAAATGTCTGGGATCCAGTTTATCTCACCTTAATGCATTATACGAAAGATATTGTTTATTGAGACTTACTGGATTCCCGCCTCCGCGGGAATGACAAAAAAGAAATCCTAAATATAATAATATAATCAAATGAACAATTACGAACTACTATACATCTTACCGGCAAATATGGCTGGAAAAGAAATTAAGAATGTTTTTTTAGAAGTTGAAAAAAACATTTCGAAAATGGGAGGAGAAAAATTAGAAACATTACTTGATCACCCGTTTCTCATCAAAGCGGAAACTTCAAAAGATGAAGAGTCAGAAGAATTAAAAAACCTTCCTATCGTAAAACGGAAGATGGCTTATTATGTCAAAAAAAATAAGTTTGGCTTTTATTGCTTATTTAACTTTAGCAGTGAACCAGAAAATATAAAAGAAATTGAAACTTATCTTAGAATGAATAAGGATGTCTTGAGACATCTGATCATTCAGGCAAATCCAATGAACAAAGAAGAAAGAAAAGAGCTGGAAAAACTGTTTGAAAGAAAAAGAGCTGAACAGGAAAAAGAGAAAGTAAAAGAGAAAAAAGAAGAAAGAAAACTTAAGGAAAAAACTGAAAAACCGCAAGAGTTAAAAATCAATAAATCTATTAAAAAAGAAGATGCTGAAGAAAAATCAAAAGAGATCAAGGAAGAAGTTGAGGAAAAGAATGTGAAAAAAGATGACCTAAAAAAAGCAGGGGAAGAAGAGAAAGATAGCAAGAAAAAGAAAAAAATGAAACTTGAAGACTTAGAAGATAAACTTGATGAAATTCTTGAAGATACGAATATATAATTAAATTGTTATATTGCTAAATTGTTACATTGCTACACATAGTATAATGGTTTAGTGACATAGTATTAATCAACTTAACAATAAAGCTATGAATTTTAACAAAGCTATAATTATTGGAAGAGTAACGAGAGATCCTGAAATTAGAACGACTCCAAATGGTCAGACCGTAGCCTCAATTGGCGTTGCGTCAAACAGAGTTTGGAATAGTAATACCGGAGAAAGACAAGAAAAAACGGAATTTCATAATATAGTCGCATGGGGGAAACTTGCGGAAATTTGCGGACAATATCTCGTAAAGGGACAGCTAGTTTTATTTGAGGGCAGATTAGAAACAAAAACATGGGAAGGACAGGATGGATCCAAAAAATCAAGAACAGAAATCGTCGCGGAAAATATGCAGATGGGTCCGAAAGCAAGAGCTCAGGAAGGGGGCGTTTCAGCATATCAGACAAGAGAAAATACACAAAAAAATAATCCGCAAAATAGCGAAAATGAAATTCAGACTGAATCGCAAGACAACCAAAGCGCTAAACAAGATAATAATCCAAATAAGGAGTTAGAAGATAAAGAAGAAATAAAAATAGAAGACATACCATTTTAATACATTTATCAATTTTATTTTATGAACCATAATAAAAACCAACGAGCGGTAATACAACAAAGAAAACAGTGCCTGTTTTGTGTTGAAAAAGAAAGAAAAGTTGATTACAAAGATCCTCAGACATTAAGAAGATTTATAAACCAACGCGCAAAAATTGTCATGCCAAAAAGAACCGGCGCCTGCGCGAAACATCAAAGACAAATTGCAAACGCAATTAAAAGAGCAAGGTTTATGGCGCTGTTACCTTATGTGAACAAATAAAACATACGAGACAAAATGCAAAACAAAAAATATGCCGGGATAAAAACCGGCATATTTTTTGCGTAAAACTCTAAATAACACTAACTGTTTTCCCTTTCCTTTTTTACCGCTTCCTTTATTTTGGCAACAATTTCATTTGAAATCTTCGGATTTTCTTTTAAAAATCTCCTGCTCGCTTCGTAGCCTTGTCCGAGTTTGTGTTCTCCATAATTATACCAAGCGCCTCCTTTTTTAATTATTTCATATTTAACACCGGTATTAAGTACATCTCCATAATAAGTAATTCCCTCATTATACATAATATCAAATTCAGTCGTCTTGAACGGAGGAGCAACTTTATTTTTCACAATTTTTACTTTTACCCTATTTCCGATTATATTCTCTCCTTGCTTTATTTGCGCTGATTTTCTAACTTCAATTCTGACAGATGAATAAAATTTAAGCGCTTTTCCGCCCGTGGTTGTTTCAGGATTTCCAAATACAATTCCAATTTTCATTCTAATTTGGTTTATAAATATAATAGTTGTGTTTGACTTGTGGACAATACTAGTAAGTTTTCGAAGCGCCTGGCTCATTAGCCGCGCCTGAAGACCCATGTGCGAGTCGCCCATTTCTCCCTCTATCTCTTTTCTTGGAGTTAACGCCGCGACTGAATCAACAACAATCAAATCAACCGCGTTTGACCTAACCAGAGCTTCCACAATTTCAAGCGCCTGTTCTCCGCTATCTGGCTGTGAAATAACTAAGTCATTTGTCTTAACTCCTATTTTTTTCGCGTATTCAGGATCAAGCGCGTGTTCAGCGTCAACGAAAGCGGCTGTTCCTTTTTTCTTTTGCAGTTCTGAAATTATATGCAACGACAATGTCGTCTTGCCGCTTGATTCAGGTCCGTATATTTCCACTATTCTTCCTTTCGGAATTCCTCCTCCGAGAGCAATATCCAGAGATATTGATCCAGTCGGAGTAAATCCAACATCCATAGTTTTTGCCTCGCCCAGCTTCATTATGGATCCTTCTCCAAATCTGCTTTTTATATCATCTAATGTCTCAGTTAATAATTTATCCCTCCCCGATTCGTTTTTCTCCGCTTTTCCCTCCACCTTTTTTATTTCGTCTTTTGCCATAGTTTTTTTATTAATTTAATTTAATTTAATAATCTATTAACACTTACTTTTAGAAACATTAAGAGCCTGTCCGAGAACTGGAACTTACTCTTTAGGGTTTCATAAAATGTCGCTTATTTAGGCTAATCTTTTTGAAATCCTAAAGGATAAATTCCAAGTATTTTGGACTTTTCAAACAGACTCTAATATCAATTTTATAGAAACCAAATAAAAAAATCTTGTTTAAATATTTAAATGTTTAAATGATATCGGCTTAAGTTTCTTTTCATAAATTATATTTCTTGTTTCTGTTACAGTCTTATCAAATCTATTTATGACTTTTATAATTATAACATTTTTTCCAGGATGAAGCATGATATTTTCTTTAAAATACCCATCTCCGTCAATAGGCACATCTTCTCCGTTTATTTTAAGGATTATTCCTATTTCTGTCTCTCCGGAAACGATTATTTCAGAATCATTTGTGACTTCATCGGAAAGCGGACTGGAGATAAAAAGATATGGTTCCGAGTTAAATGAACTCAATTGATGCCAGAAATAATATCCGACCGTGGATAAGATAAGGAGGCTCAAAAAAACGGTAATTATTTTAGGCGTTATCGTAATATATTTTTTAATCGCAAACTTTTTCTCGTGTTTTTTCTTTTTTCTGCTTCTGTTTTCAACTTTATCTTCAATCTCTTTTTCCTTTTTGAACAACTCAATCATTTTTTCCGGATTGAACCCAACTAACTCAGAATAACTTTTAATAAATCCCTTTACATAAACATCTGGCGGAAGTTTCTCGTAATTATTTTTTTCTAAATCTTCAAGATAGACGGTTTTTATTCTTAATTTATCGCCTAAGTCCTTAATTGAAATTCCCAATTCTTCCCTTTTTCTTTTCAAACACTCGCCAACGGTTATCGTTGTTTTTACTTTTTTGGTTTTAAATTTATTTAAAAGCATAAATATCCAATATCTAATATTTTAATTTCCAATAATCTATAAGTTATATTTTATCTTCTTCAACATCCTCCTCATAATTATCTACATATACTTCTCTCGGTTTCGCTCCGTCCGCGGGACCGACAATTCCCTTGTCTTCCATCATATCTAACAACCGCGCAGCGCGAGCATAACCAACACGCAGGCGTCGCTGAAGAAGAGACGCGGATGCTTTGCCGGCGTTTTTGACAACTTCAACCGCGTCATCATATAATAAATCTTCATCCGCGCCACCTTCTTCCGAGGAAAATTCTAAAGATGTTTTTTTACTTTCTACAATTTCCTCATTATATTCCTCCTCGCCTTCCTCTTTTTGGCTTTTTAAAAAATCTGTTATTTTCCTGACCTCTTCCTCGGAAATAAATACTCCCTGAATTCTTCTTGGCTTATTGGAATCACCAGATAGATAAAGCATATCACCACTGCCCAAAAGTTTCTCCGCGCCAGCCATATCTAAAATAGTGCGAGAATCAATTTGGCTTGCCACTTGAAAAGCAATTCGCGTCGTTATATTAGCCTTAATAAGCCCCGTAATAACCTCCACAGAAGGTCTTTGAGTAGAAAGCACGAGATGAATTCCGATCGCTCTCGCCATTTGAGCTAAGCGCACAACCGCCGCTTCCATTTCCCGGCCATGCGTTGCCATCAAATCGGCAAGTTCGTCAATAATTATAATTATGTATGGCAAAACCTCTCTTTGTTTAAATTTTGTTTTCACAGCCTCATTATAAGATTCAATATTACGACAGCCCAAATGGCTTAATAGATCATATCTGTCCTCCATCTCCTTAATCGACCATTTTAGAGAATTGATCGCTTTATCGGGATCAGTAATAACAGGCGTTAAAAGATGCGGAATGTCGTTGTAAGGAGTAAGCTCAACCCTCTTTGGGTCAACCATAATAAATTTCAATGTCTCTGGGGAGTTTTGAAAAAGAAGTCCCACTATTAAAGTATTTATGCAAACTGTTTTTCCGCTTCCCGTTGAACCGGCAATCATAAGATGCGGCATTTTAGCAAGATCGGCTATAACGGGCTGACCGGAAACATCTCTTCCCAAAATAATTCCCAGATTTGATTTTCTTTTTTTAAATTCCCCGGAGTTTACAATATTTTTCATCCTAACCATCGCCACTGACTGGTTTGGGACTTCTATTCCGACCAGTGATTTTCCCGGGATTGGAGCCTCAATTCGCAAAGAGTGAGCCGCCAACGCCAGCGCCAAATCATTATGCAATGAAGTTATTCTGCTAAGTTTTATTCCCATTGACGGCTTTAGCGTATATTGGGTTACGGTCGGTCCGACATTTACTTCGCCCATTTCAATTTGAATTCCGAAATTGGCAAGCGTTCTCCTGATAATATTTGAGTTGGCTCTAATGTCTCCGCTTGTAGGTTCTCCATCGGATCCGTCTAAAATATTAAGAGAAGGTATCTGCCAATTTACTTTTCTTTTATTACTTTTAGGGATTACATCTTCTAGATTTTCCATGTCTTCAACTTCTTCTTTAACTTCGCCGCCAGACGCTGAACTTTCTGTAGAAATCTTAGTATCTTCGGTATTATCCATTTCATCATCCAATGACTTCACGGAAAATTCTGGGGATCCTTTTTCTTTTTTTGTTCTATTTAAAAGAGCGGCAAGAAGACCCTTTTTTTCTTTTTCTTTTATCTCCTGTCCGGCAATATTAATTTTTATATCTTCGTCTTCTTCACTGTCTTCTTCCTCACTATCATCTTCCTTAATTTCTTCGCCTTCTTCTTCCTCGTCAAATTCTCTTGACTCGCCTTTAATTTTATTAGCTAAACCAGCCAGTGAAATATTAAAAATTAAAAGTATTGATATTATAAACATCATCAGAATAATAATCACCGCTCCCCACTTGCCGATCAGAAGCACCAAAACCCAGGCAAGAGCGGCCCCTAAAAATCCCCCGCCAGTTCCCTCTTTCGCCGCTTCCAGCATAGTTTCAGGAGTGAAGGGAATGTGTAAAAAAGAAAGCAGAGATAAAATCATTATAATTGCTCCAAATAAAGACACGCGGCTTTCAATAACATTCTCTGATTTTATTATTTTCAAACCGCAAAGAATTAAAGCGACGGGAAATAAAATAAATCCCATTCCAAACAATAATCCGCCAATTTCTTTTATTTTACCGCCCAATCCCCCAGCTAAATTTACGAAGCTCAAAATATTTATCGCCGCCAGCGCCAAAAGAAAAATCCCGATTGCGTCTTTTTTGACTTCATCGCTTATTTCAATTCCCAGAAATTTCAATCCCAACCCATAAGAATTTTTCTTTTTTCTTCTTTTTCTCACCATAAATCACATAATTTCGTATTATTTATCTTTAATTCAGTATAGCTCAAAATCTTGTTTAGAGCAATGGAATATATTAAATTCAACACAGCCCAAACAACAACTTATTTGTTTTTTTCATTGACACGTCCCCAGTTTTGTGTTATTTTAAACTAAAGGAAGAGAAACTATGAAAAGTGAAAATCTAAAATTAAATAACATTTATATAAGTCAGATAGCTGAAGCGGTTGTTAGATTTGAAAACGATATCTACTAAGCAGGTGAATTGTTTTTTCTTTTGCTTAAAACAATGGTTTAAGACAAGATTTTAAAATAATTCATCTGGATAGTAGATTTTTTTATGGGAAAAATTTTACACGCCAAGTCTTTCTTAAAAGAGAAACGTAACTATTAAAAATTTTAAATATGTTAAAAAATAATATAATAATCAAAAGCAAAAAAGTTGAGGGTTCTCTTGTGGTTTTGAGCAATGTTTCAAAAAAATTTGGAACTCAAAAGATTTTTTCCGGAATAGATTTAGTTGTAAACGATAATGATCAGATTGCGATTGTCGGTCCAAATGGCATAGGAAAAAGTACTCTTATAAAAATCATTATGGGACAAGAAGAAATTGACGACGGAGATGTTCAAAAAAACAAAGATCTCAGTATCGGCTATTTGCCGCAGGAAACACATTGGAATTCTCTCGATGACACTATATTAGAAGAAATGATTTCCGCCGATGAAGCAACTTACGATTTAATTATCAAGAAGAGAGAATTAGAGACCTTGATATCTGACGCAAAGAGAACTGATTTAGACAAAAAAATTAAGGAATATGGAGAGATCGTTTCTGATTATGAGAGTAGAAGAGGATATGAATATGAAGAATTGGCAGAAGAAGTCTTGGGGAAATTTAATTTTCCCGAAAGTGAATGGGAAAGAAAAGTAAAGTCTCTTTCTGGCGGAGAAAAGACAAGGTTAGCTCTTGCCAAAATTATTTTGCAAAAACCAAATATCCTTATCCTTGATGAACCAACTAATCATCTTGACCTTGATACAATCGATTGGCTTGAGAATTTTCTTGTAAATTGGAACGGAGCAATTGTCGCCATTTCTCACGATAGGCGTTTTCTTGACTTGGTTTGTGATAAAACCTTTGAACTTCAAATTGACGGATTGGAAAAATATTATTGCAATTATTCTGGATATTTGGAAGAGAGAAGTGAGCGAGAGCAAAAAAAGGCGGAGGAATATAAAAGACAAGAAAAATATCTTTCAAAACAGAATGAATTTATTGAACGGTTTAGATATAAAGCGACCAAAGCTCGAGCTGTGCAAAGCAGAATTAAGATGTTAGATAAAATTGA
>DAOWHY010000028.1 GCA_030641185.1 Candidatus Moraniibacteriota bacterium
ATTGAACGGTTTAGATATAAAGCGACCAAAGCACGAGCTGTGCAAAGCAGAATTAAGATGTTAGATAAAATTGATAAGGTTCAAAAACCAGAAGAAGATAAGAAAAAAGTTAAAATCAAATTCAATATTTCCAAGAGATTGCCTCAAAAAGTTTTAGAAATTGAAGATCTTTTCGTTGGAGGAGAAAGTTTTCCATTGGCAGTTTTTGAAGGCAAATGGATTGTAGAGAAAGATAATAAAATAGGTATTATCGGTTCAAATGGAGCGGGAAAATCAACATTTCTCAAAACTCTTATCGGAAAAAGCGATTCAATTGAAGGAAAGATAAAATTTTCTTCCGGAGTAAAAATTGGTTATTACGCGCAAGCGCATGAAGAACTTGATCCTAAGAAGAATATTCTTGAAGAAGTTGAATCAAAAATTAAAGAAGGACAAGAAAAAATAAGGACTGTTTTAGGAGCGCTTCTTTTTTCCGGAGAAGACGTTTTCAAAAAGGTTTCTGATTTAAGCGGAGGAGAGCGAGCAAGAGTGGCGCTGGCAGAATTAATCCTGAGCGAATCAAATATGCTTGTTTTAGACGAACCGACTAATCATCTTGATATCAGAAGCAAAGACGCAATGAACGAAGTTCTAAAAAGCTTTAACGGTCCAATTATGATAGTTTCTCATGACAGGTCAGTCTTGTCTGAAGTTTGTAATATTATTTGGGAAATCAAAAATAATGAAGTTAAAAAATATTTTGGAAACTATGATGATTTTTACAACGGCAAATCTGATAATTAAGTTTGGCTAAAAGAACAATGTTTGATACAATAAACTAAGAATTAAGAACTTAACAAAAATTCTTATGAAAAAAATAAATAAAATTATTTTGGCGGGACTGGCGGTTTTGTTTTTGTTTGTATTATTAATTGTTGTCATTACTATTAGTGGTTATGATTCATTTTTAGGAAAAGAAAAACAGCTAACAAAAGATCGCTTAGAAGAGTTAAAAAATATTGACAGCGATGATGACGGTCTTAACGACTTTGATGAAATTTACACCTATAAAACAAATCCAAATGACAGCGACACGGATAAAGACGGATACGCAGATGGTTCGGAAGTGGAGAATGGATATGATCCATTAATATCGGATTTGCTCATTATAAAAGATCCCGCTGAAACTGAGGTAAACATAAACGCCAACGAATATGAGATGAGAGGAAGCAACTCTTTTTTGATTGAAAAAATTGAACTGGAGATAACCAATTCGCAAAATGAAGCAAAGAAAATTTTGTTAGACGATTTTAAAAAGGGAGATTTAAATTGGAGCTATATATTAAAAGCCAAAAACGACGATTTGACAGAAGGGAAAAATCTTATTACGGTTTTGGCTTATCAGGAAAATAAAATAACAAAAAAAGAAATAATAATAAACACGGCACTACCTAAAGATATAAGAGTGGAAAAAATCAGTGTCAATTGGAAAGAAGAGCTTGTAAAAATGGATAATGAATGCGAAGAAAAACATTGCCAGTTTGATTATTATCTCGCCGGAGAAATAAAAGATGGCAAATATAAAGAACAGCCTCTTTATTTGGAAGTGGAATATAGCATGGGAAATATATTTAAGCATTATATTTTAAAAGACGATGAAAAATTTTACTTGAAAAAAAATAACATAGAAATAGAAGAATTGGCAGATTTGCCGAAAACAATCGTTTCGCCGGAGGAAGAATATACAATAGAAGGAGGAAGGGTGGGGAATCCGTTTTTTTCTGAAATAAAAATAGAAAAGAAATTATTTACCCACGAAAGAATGGGTGACATCTATTTAACTGAGGATGGCTGCGCGGCGGCGGAACTTCCAGACCATACCGTCTTCGCGTATAGTTTTACAATACCGTTTATTAGTAAAAAGAATGGTTTGCTTGAAATAATTTTTGATGATGGCAGTGAAAATAAAGAGGAATATGATTATAATAAAATAACGGGATGCGGGTCATTGTGCTATCATCTTGATGTGATAAGCGAAAAAGATTTATCTCCAAAAGAACGGCTTATAATAGCCGGCAGAGCAGTTAATGGCGATCCTATTTATGAATTCAAAGATACAAACGATGAAAAATTAAAAGAGTTATATAATGACGAAAACTCTGTTGCCTATTTCGGCGAAGATTGGCAAAAAGCGGATGGAAATAAATATAGTTATGAGCAATTTATAGATTCGCGCCCTCTTTTATACTGGCAGGACCCTTTGGGAAGATGGATACAATTCAAAAACAGAAAGTTTATGTCAGCGGCGGAAATGTGCAAGCCAGTTATTTATCTTTATCCTGAAGAAAAAATAAAAGTTAGCGTAAAAGTAAATCCAAACGGAGGGTTTACTTTTACAAAACCAGAATATAATCAAGGATGGGAAGTGGAGGTTTCTCAAGATGGAAAAATAAAAGACTTGAAAACAAAACAGGAGTATGATTATTTATACTGGGAGGGAATCGGGCTTAATTATCCAAGAAGAGAAGAGGGATTTGTCATTAAAAGAGAAAATTTAAATGAATTTTTTGATCAGAAATTATCCTTTCTCGGTTTAAATAAAATAGAAATTGGCGACTTTAAAGAATACTGGCTCAAAAGATTAAACAACAAGCCCTATTATAAAATCTCGTTTTTGACGCAAAATGAATTTAATAGAATCGCGCCGATCAGATTTTCTTTAAATCCAAAAACGGTGATCAGGGTAATGATGACCGCCGAAAGTTTAAACAAGTTTAAATCTGTTCCAGAACAGGAATTATTCGCGGCTCCCGCAAGAAACGGTTTTACGGCAATTGAATGGGGTGGAACATTATTAAGATAAAAATGAAAAAATCAGTAATATTATTTATTTTCATATTCTTAGCGTTCCTGTTTTGTGTCGTAATTTTTCAAAATTATCTCTCTGGAATTTCCATAGAAAATGTTCCAGTGGATTGGAAAAATTCAGTGATAGTTAAAGACAACTCTAGCGAAAAAAAATATACCGATTTTCATTACGCTTATTTTCAAGGAAAAGAGTTTTACGGTAATTTGGAAAAAGCAGATAGTAAAACAAAAATAGACGAAAAAGTGTATGGCGGGGTTGTCTCCCACCATTTTTTTGTTGCTTCCGAAATAGCAAGTTTTTTCGCGAAAATGAGAAACCAAAAAATAGATACTTTTGTTATTTTAGGTCCTAATCATTTTAACGCTGGGAATGGCGATATTTTAATATCAAAATATCCCTACAATACTCCTTGGGGAATTTTGGAACCGGATGAAAAAATTATTGAAGAATTGCTTAAGGAAAAATTTATTGAAAACGAAGAATTTCCGTTTGAAAAAGAACATTCCATATCTTCTTTAGTTGGATTTATAAAATATTTTTCTCCCGAAGCAAAAATCGTACCGATCATTCTGAAAAAAAATGTCTCTCCTCTGGAAGCGGAATTATTGGCAGAGAAATTAACGGATATCTTGGGAGAAAATAGCATTGTTTTGGCCAGTGTGGATTTTTCGCACCATCTCAACAGAATAGCCGCACAGTTCCATGACGAAGCGAGTGTCTCGGTCATAGAAAATTTTGATTATGAGAGAATCTATAATTTGGAGATAGATAGTCCACCGTCAATTTACACGCTCCTAGAATACTTAGAAAAAAAGGGAAGCCAAAAAATGATTTATGAAAATATCAATTCCGCGACTTTTTCCGATGATTTTGATTCGGAAGATGTTACCAGTTATCTTTTTTCTTATTTTACAGAGGGAGAATATAAAAGAGAAACAAAAATATCCCTCTTAAATTTTGGGGACACGATGCTTGGCAGGGAAGTAGAAAGAAAAATAATAAAAAACGAAGGAGATCCGTTTGAAAAAATAAGAGGCGCGGAGGGAAACTTTTTAAAGGGCGTAGATTTTATTTCGGTGAACTTAGAAGGTCCGATAACAGAAAATACTCAATGTCAAAAGAAGGCGTATAGTTTTAGATTTTTACCTAAAACGGCGAAGCTGCTTTTTGAAAATAAGATCAATATTGCGAATTTAGCAAACAACCATTCCTTTGACTGCGGAGAAAAAGGAATGAGCGACACTAAAGAAAATTTGGATTATTTTGAGATAGATTATTTTGGCGAAGACAAGTTGAGTAATAGCTATATCATTAAAGAGGTAGGCGATAAAAAAATAGTCTTTGCCGGAATTGACGATACTTTCAGAAAAATAGATATAGATAATTTTTATCAATTGATCGCGGATTTAAAAAGAAAAAACGATTATCTTGTTGTTAATATTCATTGGGGATATGAATATAATAAATTGCCGTCAAAAAGACAAACAGAAATAGCCTATAAGCTCATAGATAGCGGAGCCGATGTGATCATCGGACATCATCCGCATATTATCCAGCCAATGGAAGTATATAAAAATAAGGCTATCTTTTATTCGCTGGGTAATTTTGTTTTTGACCAAATTCCAAAAGAAACAAACGAGGGATTTGGAGTTGGAATTATTCTGAGCGATAATACAAATAAGTTTTATTTATTTCCATACGAAATTATAAATTACCAGCCAACTCTTTTCTCATATCAAAAAGCGGAAAAATTTTGCGATGGTTTTTTGAAAGATGTAACAACAAGTGATATTTGTCAATTTGAAATAAGAAAATAAGACCTAAATAAAAATCGCAAAAAAACACCCTGATTATTGGGGTGTTTTTTGCGGGAACTGTTTTGTAAACAGTTTCTCAATGTTGGTTCGGGTCTCCTGACCTGAATCTTGTATTTCTTGAGAGCGTGGCTATAACCAACTCAGCGTTGGCTCCATTCTCCCGAATGGAGTCCCTTGTTCAAATATAAATCGCAACTATGCCTGCGTAGAGTAAAGATTATAGTTGATAGGATTGTTTGGTGGAGTTTGACAAAAGGCTCCAGTCAGGAGACTGGAGCCAACGAATCTGTTATGCTTTAAGAAATATCAGGTTCAGATCAGGAGACCTGAACCAACATCAGAGGTTTTGGCATAGACAAGATTTATTCAAATTTAATTAAACTATCTACAGATAAAATTATAAACACTAATACGGAAATCATACCTGCTATAAAGAGAACAATTATAATTTGCATTGAAATATTTTGTAATTTTAGAAAAAAACTTTCCTTTTTCATTTTTGGTAAAGATAGTAAATCTTCTCTATTTTTTAAAACTTCTTTTTCGCTATTTATCATTTCTTCTTTATTTTTACCATTTATGTCATGAATATTTGGATAAGTTTCTAGATACGGAATCTTTTTTTTTGTTGCTTTTTTGTCGCTTTCTAAATAATATCTTAAAGAATTAAAATATAAATATTTATTACTAAAATGTCTTATAAATAATCCTAAAATTGAAACTACCATCAAACAAATCCATCCAAAATATAAAAATACATAAATTGGAAAATGATAATCACAACAAATTAGTGACGAACTAAAAATCTGTTTATTTTCATTGATCAAATAACCAACAAAAGTCATACTCAAAGAAATAATTCCGATTGAAGACAAAGACAGTTTTTCAGAAAATTTGACAGAGTTGTTGTTTGTTTTTATCTGCCTTTCTTCAAACATTTTAGACGCTTTGTCTAATTCTTTGTTGGCTATATCATAAGCCATTTTGTTTTTTTCTATTTCATTCATAAATTTGTTAATGCGATACTTTCTAACAAAACCGTAATTGGTAAAACTAATTTATTTTTGTCTGTATATAAATATTTATTTAATAACCAAACTATCTAAAACACGATCTAAATTATGATTATAATCTGGATTGTATAATACAATAACTGAGTAAGATACTTTATCAACCGAAATAATAACTCCTTTAACATTCATCGTTTCACCGTCTTCGTGTACAACGCCACTGTATCTAATAGCATCATGCTCATAAATTTTTATAATTTCACTTGAAAAATTTGTAATATTAAAATTGTTTGTTAAATCTGTAATTTCAATCTCTTTTAAAAAACTAAGTTTTTTTGATGAGCTCAAAGATTCTATTCCCTCACTATCATATACAGATTGGTAATCTTGATACTTTACAACATACAAAACAGAATCATTATGCTCACTAGCTGTATATGAATAACCATAAATTGAATCAGAAGAATCACTTGGCAAAAGCTCATAGTTATTTGGTAAGCTCACAGAAAACTCCTTATTAGGAGAAACAATCCCAACCCATTCATTCTGTGCAGATGAATTACTAGTTTGATTACTTTCAGAAGAAACAACATACATCGCATATACCATGGAAACCATAAACAAGAAAGCATAGACAACTAAAAATCCTGCCACTATTTTATTTCGCAAGGAAAGATTCTGTTTAATTGCTTTACAATAATCCAATTTAACAGCAAAATAAGCCAGAAATATTCCAATTAGACCAAACCAAAAAAGTCCTAATAAACCTTTTAAAAGATACAATTTTTTTCCAGAGAATAAATAAGAGTGATACCCAACACGCCAAACCATTATAAGCGCTACTACTATTTGTAAACCAACTAAAAGTAACGGCAAATTTGTAATTCCAAGATTTTGCGAAGCCAAAAACTTTATTATTAGATGTATAAAAAATAACGCCCAAAATTCATCATTAAACCTATTCCACAATTTTTTATTAACAGAAGTTGCATCATTTGGACTGTTTAATTCTTCATTTATTTTTTCCATATTTTTTGATTAAATTTATTAATAATAAATAAAACTTTACAAAAAAGGTCTCCCGTCGGCGGCGACCCTTTCGGATCACCCAATGCCCTTTCAGGCAAAGACCACATACATAGTACCGATCAGAAGACCGCTTTTATGTATGTGGATTTAAACCATACTCCAAACAAAAAGCCTGAAGGTTAGGTTACCCCGATGTTGGTTCAGGTCTCCTGACCTGAACCTTGTATTTCTTAAGAGCGTGGCTATAACCAACTATCAGTTCTAAGCTCGCAATTTTTATTAGCCGAGGACCAATACCAATCCTTCGGTTTCATAACATAATTTCTTTTCAAAGGATTCTCGTGAATATAGCGATATTATTCTAAATTTTCTTTTTTGTCATTTCGAGCCCGTAGGGCGAGAAATCTCTTCACAATTATAAATCCTTAGGTTTATCCCATTTTCAATAGTTAAGAGATTCCTCAATCGCGAGAGTTTATGCTGAATTTATTTCAGTGCTCATTTCGGAATGACAAAATGGATTGGAAAATTTAGAATAGTACCGCTGTATCTTCAACATATTCGGCTCTGTTTGCCTGATATTTTTTAAAACCTCTCTGGCAACAAACTTCTTGAAATCACGAATAAATCCTATTGTGTCTTTTGAAAATGTAATTAGATGAAGATGATTGATCATAAAAACAAATCCGTAAAGTTTAAGCTCCTTGTTCTTTTGAAAATATTTTAAGGAATTGGCGATAATATTCCAGCGGTAATGTCTGTCTAAAACATAATACCAATTTTTTATTGTAAAGGTTAGGAAATATGTTCCTTCGTTTAGTTCTTGGTTAACCCTTATGGAAGGCATAAGTTTTTTAATTATGCTTTAAGA
>DAOWHY010000038.1 GCA_030641185.1 Candidatus Moraniibacteriota bacterium
AATCTTTTTTAAAAAACTCCATATTTAATATCTGTTTTACAAACTCTGAAGTTAAAATTTTATTCTGATAACTTAATTTTTTGTCTTTTCTTATTTTTGATTTTTTAATTATATTTATTACTTCTTTGAGCAATTCTTCGTTTACTCTTTGAACTTCCACTATTTTTTTAATTTCACTCTCATTTTTTAACACTCTTTTTTGAAAAAACGGTTCAATTATTTCAATTTCTATTTTGTTATCCAATAAAATTTTGGCATATTTAATTTTAAAATTCTCCGGGATCTGCACTTTTTTAATTCCATTATCTTTTAAAATGTCTATCAATACACTACCGAATGTATCTCTATCAGCATTAGAGCTATATTTTGAATAATTCACAACTCTGTCAACTTCTGCCTCTTTTTTTGCCCTGTTATATTCCAAATCATCAATATAGATCATTTTCTTTCCGTTTTTCTCCAGATAAACAAAATCATCCGGAATCAACATTCCAGTCGCATAAAACATATTTGAATCATTTTCACTATCTGCGATGATTAATTTTGAAGTCATGGGTTAGGTTTTAGGATTTTATGATTATGTTCCCGATAGGGCTGTGGAACCTTAATGCAAAATCTTATTGTTAGATAAAATATTTTTTCAAATAACGATTCCGTCCCATTCAAGTAAAAAATCAATTACATAAATCTTAATAACATTGGCAAGCATTTCTTCTGGTTTTAATTTTTTAATCTTTTTAGGATTTTGCAATCTTGCTTGAAGATATAATTGTAAAGTTTCAATTATTTCATTATCAAATTTTGCATCATCATGACTTAAGAAAAAGGTTGTTGCATTGTGAAGCGACCTCTCATATATTTCCTTTTCCACTTTTTGTGTTTTATAAGAATACGAATACTCATCATATCTTTTCATTATTGCTTTTGCAATTTTTTTACCTTCTTCTTCGGAAATATTTTCTATATCTATTTTCATAAGCTGATTAAATATTAAACAGTAAAACCTCTATTTGTTTTGCATAATAAATGACTTGCATTAAGGTTCCACAGCCCTATCGGGACTATGGAACCAGCACGAAATTAAAAAGCTTCCCTCAACCACTCCACCAACTCCCCCACTTTCACCCTCTCCTGCTTCATTGTATCTCTATCGCGAACTGTTACCGCATCATCTTCTAAACTTTCAAAATCCACCGTCACGCAATAGGGCGTGCCGATCTCGTCTTGGCGGCGGTAGCGTTTGCCGATGCTTTGTGATTCGTCGTATTGGCAGGTAAATTCTGTTTTCAATGAATCAAAAATTTCTTTCGCATATTTACTTAAGTTTTCTTTTTTGCTAAGAGGCAGTATCGCCACTTTCACCGGCGCGATGTTTTTGTTAAATTTCATTACTACTCTTGTTTCCGTTTTGCCGTCCGCAGTCGGCGCTTCTTCTTCAGTATAAGCATCCACCATCGCTGCAAGAAAAGTTCTGTCAACTCCAAATGTCGGTTCAATAACATGGGGGATATATTTTTTATTATCTTCCGTATCAAAATATTCCATATTCTGCTTGCTGTGTTTTTGATGCTGAGTTAAATCAAAATTACCCCGATATGCCAGTCCATACAATTCTTTTACGCCAAACGGAAAGTTATATTCTATATCAATTGTCTTTTTGGAATAATGCGACAGTTCCTCTTTATCATGTTCGCGAATGCTATAATTCTCTTTTTTAATCCCAAGATAATCCAGCCATTTTATCATTTCATTTTGCCAATATTCAAATTGTTTTTGCCAATTTTCTTCCTTTATAAAATATTCCAGTTCCATCTGTTCAAATTCAATTGTTCTAAAAATAAAATTCCCGGGAGTTATTTCATTGCGAAACGACTTGCCGGCCTGAGCAATGCCGAAAGGAATTTTTTTGTGCGTAGAACTCATCACATTTTTAAAATTCACGAACATCGCCTGCGCTGTTTCAGGGCGAAGATAAATAATCGCGTTATCTTCCTCTACAACGCCTTGATAAGTTTTAAACATCAAATTAAATTTCCGCGCTTCCGTGAAATCACTTTTGCCGCAAGCGGAACATTTTAAATTATTATCTCTGATTATTTCAGTTATTTCTTTTAATGATTTCCCTTCAACTTTAATGTCCAAATTGTCTTCAACTAAATGATCCGCTCTCAATCTTGCCCGGCACTTTTTACAATCCACCAAAGAATCATTAAATCCCGCTGTATGTCCTGACGCTTGCCAGACATTAGAATTCATTAAAATCGCCGCGTCCAAACCAACAATATCTTCTCTGTCCTGCACAAACATTTTCCACCAAGCTTGTTTAATGTTATTTTTCAATTCTACTCCCACCGGTCCATAATCCCAAGTATTTGCCAGTCCGCCGTAAATTTCTGAACCCGGAAAAACAAAACCGCGCCGCTTCGCCAGCGATGTTATTTTATCCATTAAATTTTCCCTTTTTTCTGTCATAAATATTTTTTAATTTACTTTATTTCCTTTATCTTAGCATAGAAATTTTTTAATGTAAATAATAACAGTAATTAGAGTAAGGGCTTCAGCCCGAAAGCAGACTAATCGGGCTAAAGCCCTCACTCCAATTTTTACTCCTCTTCCCTCTCAATCTTATACCTCCTCCTTCTCATATAAACACTCTGCGCGATTCCAATCATTATCAAAAAACTAATCAACGAACTTCCTCCGTAGCTTATAAAAGGCAAGGGAATTCCAGTTACTGGCATAATTCCTACATTCATTCCGATATTTATAGAAATATGGAATATTAACGTAAAAGCAACTCCCAAAACAAGTAATTTTCCAAAATTATCCTGCGTCTCAAGAACAATTTTAAAAAAACGGTAGAAAACAATCGCGAATAACCCAAGCATAAAGAAGGCTCCTATGAATCCCATTTCTTCAGCAACAACCGCAAAAATAAAATCAGTGTGTTTTTCCGGTAAAAAATTTAACTGACTTTGGGAGCCATATCCCAATCCCTTGCCCCAAATATTTCCCGATCCAACAGCAATAATTGACTGGTTGACATTATAACCGGCTCCAAGCAAATCTGACTGCGGGTTAACAAAAGTTGTAATCCTATCTTTTTGATAATCCTCAAAAACATAAAACCAACCGGCCGCAAGTGAAATTATTCCAAGAATAAAAATCATCACCGCATATCTCATCTTTGTCCCCGTTATAAAAACCATTGATATCCATATAAATAATATTACTAACGCGCTTCCAAAATCTGGTTGGAGAATAATAAGAACGGTCGGCAATAAGACATAAATTCCGGAAATTATAATTTTTCTGAAATCATTTGAATAATTTTTTGCTTCTGACAAATATTTCGCCAGAATAATAATCATAATTATTTTAACAAATTCAGATGGTTGAACATTAAAAAAACCAAGATCAAACCAACTCATTGATCCTCTTATTAATGTCCCTAAAAACAAAATAGCAATTAAAACAAAACAAACCAGGACATAAAATATCCCGGTCCAATTTTTCAGCGCCCTATAATCAAAAAAACTTACGAACATCATTAAAACAAGTCCAATAACAGAAAATATCACTTGTTTTTTAAAATTCAGAAAATCCGTTCCAGTAGAATTATAGGAGGTGCTAAAAATTATTATTAGTCCTAATAGAATTAGAATCAGAACGACAGCTAATAATGTTATATCTAATTTTTTTAAAAAGTTCAATGTCATTGCGAGTGAGTATTAATACTATAGCTATTCTGGAATTATATATTTTTCTCCCGTACCATAAATATCCATAAAATTAGTTATGTCAAAAACATTTGTCTGCGCTTCATAATCAATTATGCCAACCGTTTCTGAAAATGGTGATGTCCAGAAAATCTTGAATTCCCATCCTTTTCCCGATTTAAGTGTCCATTGATCTGTTTTTCCAGCCGCGACGAGTTCTCCATGATTATCAAAAATGACAATGTTTATATCAACCTTAAAAAAACTATATTTTGAAATATTTTCAGTCACTCCAAAAGCGTAATAAAATTCTTTTCCATCCTCCATAAATCCATAATCTTTATTAACAATTCTTATTATTTCTACATCCAGTTCGGGCAATTCCCTAAGATTTTTTATTTCACGCCAATTAAAATTATATAGTTCTAAACTGACCTTTCCAATGTCTTCAGATGTTTTAAAATCATTTTCAATTATATATCTTGATTCGTTGGTTCCCAAAAAACCTCTTGGCATAACATACGATTTCCCAAGAACCGTATCAATAATCTCTCCGCTTTTACTATAAATATTAAAGACATACTTAACAGAGGAGATTCCCCACCCCTCATTGCTGTTTGATATTTTTGCAACCAAATCATAATTATTTTCTCCGTCCTTTATAAACTTCACCCATTTAACTCTTATGTCCTGCACTGTTGGGGGCTTGTCTGGAAGAGGACATTTTTTTTCACAAAATCCGCCACAATCAATTCCTTCTTCTCCAATATCTTTAACGCCATTAAAACAAGTCCGCTCTTCCGGCCTATGTAAAATCCAAGTAGTCATTATTATAAAAAATAAAACTATCCCGATAATATAAAGTTTTTTAAATTTTCTCTGGGCTTCTGTCATAAAATATTTTAACATCTTAATATACTAACATTCTAACATTTTTAAAATTTTGGTCAATAAAAAAAACAGATACTAGTAATGCTCTGTTTTCATTGTCATTGCGAGAAATGGAGCGGAGCGATAGCGTAGCGGAATGACGAAGCAATCCCGTAACTACACTCCTTGCGCGTAGTTACGGGATTGCTTCGTCGCCTTTTCGTTCGCTACGCTCACTCAGGCTCCTCGCAATGACAGATAATAAAATAATTTTTTACTTCAAAAAATCTCCGGCGACGGCCTACTCTTCCGGTCCCGTACGGGACAAGTACCATCGGCGCTAACGGGCTTAACTTCTGAGTTCGGGATGGGATCAGGTGTAGCCCCGTCGCTAAAATCACCGGGGAATTTTTAAAGTAAAACACTGGAGTTCAGGTTTTAACCTGTAAAACTTACACACTAAAGTGTGAGCTCCAATATAAATAATTGTTTTTGGGAATTGGATAAAAAAGCAAAAAAATAAATGGTGTATTTTATTGCTTCTAAATTGAAAGCGTCTTTCTTATGTTCCAATTTCCACATTTGGGACAATTATAATCAAAAACGCCACTTCTTAACTTTTTCAACTTTTCCCCGCAATGGGGACAAAGATTTATTCTGTTTTTTTCTGTTGTCGATTTTACTGACTCTGGCATTGAAATTTTCACCTCCTTTTTTATTTTCTTATCCAATTTCCAAAACTCTTTTCACTTTATTAAAAATATTTTAGAGTTATTGTTTTTGGGAGTTGGATAAAAAGTGGGAATGTAATTCATATTCCCGGATTTATTTCATTTGAGATCTTACTTCCAGCAGAAGTGCCTGGTTTATAAGAAAAGACAGATGTTGTTTCACTATTTGCAAAAAATTCCTCTATAAAGCCCTTAAAAACCAATAGTTTTTCATCTTCAATTTCAATAATAACCTTAGATCTCCATGGAAGGAACACTCTGGCAATTAGAATGCTGATAAAAAATTCTGATTGCTGAATTTCCCAGCTAAATCCACCGGCTCTTATTGTTCTCACAAGATTGAAAAATTCTTCCACCTGATCATTCAATATAAAAAGCAAGTGTGCTGGAACATTTGCATTTGTTCTGCCTATAACAACAAATTTACCTTGAAGTATTTTGTCAGGCGATTTTTTATTAAGGGCTTCGGCAATTTTGCTAAAAAATATTCTCAACCCTGGATCTTGCTCAGACTTTTCTCTTATATTAAAGAAAGAATTTTCTTGCAATATTTGCAAAGCATCTTCGCTCATACTATTTACCTCCTCATTTTAAATAGGGTTTATTTATCCCTTTATCCAACTTCCAAAAAGCAAATTATCAACGAACAAAATAAGTTCAAAGATGTAGGGGTTTAAAGTCTTAAACCCCTACAAAAATAAACAATCATTAAATGCTAGTTAATCAAGGTCGCAATTTTAAAATAAATTTTAAAACTACAACAAATTAAATAAGCATAGACCTATTAGTAGCGCTCGGCTGAACACATTACTGTGCTTACACCTACGCCCTATCAACCTGATAATCTGTCAGGGGTCTTGATGATACCTAATCTTGAAGTAGGCTTCGCGCTTATATGCTTTCAGCGCTTATCCTTCCCAGACATAGCTACCCAGCGATGCTCCTGGCGGAACAACTGGTACACCAGAGGTCTGTTCTCTTCGGTCCTCTCGTACTAGAAGAGACGCTTCTCAAGTATCCACGCCTGCGGCAGATAGGAGGCCAACCTGTCTCACGACGGTTTGAACCCAGCTCGCGTACCACTTTAATTGGCGAACAGCCAAACCCTTGGGAGCTTCTTCACCCCCAGGATGTGATGAGCCGACATCGTATGTTTATCCATTATTACTAATGGCATGGACTATATCTTCTTCCTGTAAAAATTCACAAATACAGGAGTTGGCGTATTATAGTGTTTGTAAATTTTATAAATAAATATTTATAAGTAAACACTATTCGTCCCAAATTTGGGACAAGTCTCTACAGGGTCATAACTCAATTTTATATTTCATAGATGGTATTATATGTTTGGATATCAGTTTTCTGAATCTTGGCAAACTTGATTTCAAGAATCTTATTCTGTAATATTTCTTATCCTTGTTTAATCTTGCTTTTAAACCAAGCTCTCTTAAAGCTTTTAGCATTCTTTTCTGATCCTCAATCTCAAACTGTTGAGTATTGAGATAAACATCAGAATTTTTGCATCTGCTTCCATCATCCATATACCATACTGCTAAAATTATCGGATTAATTTTAATCCTTGTCGGTATGATCTTTTTTCCATTCTTGTAAAACATTTCTAATAAATCTGTTAATTCAAAATGTTGTCTTGTAAAAAACCGATAAGCTATTCGCCCTTCTTTACCTTTTCTGCTTTTAGGCTTGCTTTTTACAATATTTCTTAACATTCTATATTTCCAGTCAACATAATCTTTCGCTTTAAACGAATGATTAATTTCTAAAAATGCGTCTTTTCTTCCTTTAATTATCCTTAAATAACCATCACCAAGAATAGATCCAATAATCACGAATTTTTGGTATTGAGTTAGACTTCCCACGGTATTGTCCATAATCTAATTATAGACTAGTTTGATTATGGAGTCCACCGTTATAAGCCAAATTTTTTGTATTCCAATTACTCGGAATAGCACCCCGATATGTCAAGGTGCCGAACCGCGCCGTCGCTATGGACGCTTGGGCGCGACTAGCCTGTTATCCCCAGAGTAGCTTTTATCTGTTGAGCTTCTTCGATACTACAATCAAAAGTCGGATCACTAAGTTCTGCT
>DAOWHY010000033.1 GCA_030641185.1 Candidatus Moraniibacteriota bacterium
AAAGGGGCAATTAAACAATGCTCCAAAATTTCCACGATACTGATATTCTTTCCTTCTATCGCGCTCAATTCTTCCGCCAGCTCCACTCCGATAAAACCGCCTCCGATAATAACAATATTTTTTGCCCGAAGAACCGCTTTTCTCAAATCTTCCAGATAAGATATATCTTTCTTGATCTGATACACTCCGCTCGTCTCTGCTCCCTTAATTGGAATTACGAAAGGATTAGAACCGGTAGCCAAAACCAATTTGTCATAATTCATTTCAACTCCTTCTCCAAATGTTACTTTTTTATTTTTAACATCAACACTTGTCGCCTCTTCAATGATCAAATCAATTTTATTTGCTTCATACGCTTTATCCGGCATCAAATCTTTTTTCACAGCATCCAACCGATTAAAAATATACGGCAACCCGCAAGGAACAGCGCACTGTGTATGCTCTCTCAGTAAAGAAATTTTCTTATCTGGATTATTTTTCCTAGCAGCTACCGTAGTGATCAATCCCGCTGGTCCGCCGCCGATAATTAAAATATCTGTTTTTTCCATGATTTTTTTGTTAGTTTGATTAGAAATAACAACTTTATTATTTTGTAATATCTTTTTTTGTCAAATCAACTCTTTTTGCGCTTGATACTGAAGCAATAAATAATATGAATACAATCAATAAACTTTCTGAAATATAATTATTGTAATAATTTATTATTAAGAAACTGAGCAATATAATAAATAACATTAGAATTTTAAAACTGTTGATTTTCGTTTTATTAAATGAACTCGCAAGATCTGAAAAATGTTCCTTTATTTCTATTCGTCGCCTGTATATTTCACCCCTATCGCTTATTGGAATAAACATTACAAGATAAACAAAATATATCCATATATACAAAAATATTCCCCCCACAAAAAACGACGATAAATAATTAGAATATATATTATCTCCATTTCCCGATATTTGAAAAATATTTATTATACTAATAATCATAAACAGTATAATATACCACAAGTACAAAAAACCTTTGTATGTACTTTTTAATTCATTTTTAAATAAAATCAACATTAAAACAATAAATGTTAGCATGTAAATTGTCTTTGTAAAAAAATTATCAAATCCTAATCGCGTAATACAATAATATAAAAATAAAATATTAAGCGCAAACAAATTTATTTCATTAATTTTTAGTAAGATTTTCTTCTTAAAACTCATTGCAAAAGCCGCTCCAAAACCCAAAAAAAATACATAAATTAATAATCCCAAAATTTCAGCAAAATTAATTCTTTGTTCGCCCTGAACGGCTCCATATAAAAAATAAAGTATAAATAACAAACCTCCTCCTATATCTACTATTATTTTTTTGATATCCTCTTTATTTAATTTATAGCCAACTAAAAACACAACTTGAACTATAATCCCTATCCCAAAAAAAATACTTTTAATTATTTCGTTTGTCATATTTAATTTTAGTTAGTAATAGTACTTTTACTTCGCTGTTGGTTCAAGTCTCTGACTTGAACTATTTATTTCTTTTTATGTTATTTCTATAAACAACGCTACATATTTTCGATTTATTTTTAAGAAATATACGGTTCAGGTCGGAGACACTGAACCAACAAAATATTTTATGATATTTCAATCGCTATAACAACATTTTAAAACTGAAGCCATTTCATCTGGATTCCCGCCTCCGCGGGAATGACAATGCTACAAACTTATAATCCACAAATTATACTCTTACCAACTTCAAAAAAACATCCTCCAAATAAGCTGAACTTGTTTTATTTTTCAACGCTTCCACCGCGTCATTGGCAATCACTTTCCCTTTATGAATAATAACAACCCGATCGCATAATTTCTCCGCGTCGTGCATTTGATGGGTGGAAATAATAACGCACCCGCCCGGTTTTTTGGATTGGCGCATAAAATTAAGTACGGTCTGCGAAGCCAAGACATCAAGCCCGGCGGTCGGCTCGTCAAAAATAAGAATTTTCGGATCGTGAATCACACTACGCGCGATCGCTAATTTCTGTTTCATTCCCGTTGAATATTTCCCCGCTCGCCTATCTATAAAATCCCGCATTTCCAAAAGGTTTGCCAGCTCGCTTATTCTTTCTTCCAACGCTTCTTTTGATAATCCATAAAGCTCGCCAAAATAACGCAAATTTTCCCGTCCTGAGAATCTTTCATAAACACCAATATCAGTTGTCAAAACACCAATATTTTTTCTCACTTCTTCCGCATCTTTTATAATATCAAACCCCAAAACTTCCGCCGTTCCTTTCGTCGGCGCAAGTACTGTCGCAATAATTCTGATAATCGTCGTCTTCCCCGCCCCATTCGGACCCAGCAATCCAAAGATCTCCCCCTCTTCCACATCAAAACTAACCTCATCAACAGCTTTGAAGTTTTTAAATTCTTTCGTTAAGTTTTTGACGGAGAGGATTGGCATTTTTTGGGTTTTAAATTAAAATTGTTATTCTTGAATTTATTTCACAAAACAAACCTTGTCATTCCTGCGGAGGCAGGAATCCAGTTTGTCTCAATAAATAATATTTTTATAGAATTATTGGCTTTTCGCTATTTTATTTCAAATTTTGTTTTTACAATTCTGTATATCACTCCGTTTTCCATACTTGAATTCTTTATATCCTTTTCAAAAATTCCTTTAAATCGATATAGTTTAAATCCTAAATTATCAAAACTTCTTGGAAATGTAATTCTTTTAACTGGATTATTACTCATTCCTTTGTACCAACTCCCAAGCTTATCAGGGTTTTTGCATTTTTCAGTTATTACTTTACCATCATCACTTATTTTATTGTCCCATTCATCGTTGTTATAAAATTTTGGGAACCACAAATAATATCCTTCATATTTTTTACTTTTGAAATAGGCTCTCTGTACAGATTTATAATTTTGCCCTAAACAATTACACGCATCTACAATTTTTCTGAATGATGGATTTTCTGCTAAATCTAAACATCCTTTCTTGATATAATATTTTGGATTAAATTCTTCTTCGTAATTCCAAGGTTTAAATGTTTTTTCTTTTTCTTGATTGAGAATTTCTTTTTTTATTTTTCTTACAATTTGGTCAATTTGCTTGTTAATGTCTTTAATGTCTTCTGTAATTTTTATTCTTTCAATTGAATGATTTGTAGCTTGTATTATATCCGTTTCCCTGTTAATATCTAACTCTTGTTGTTTTTTATGATGTAATTCATCAACTTCAATATGAATATCTAATTGAGGGAAATACATATCTGTCAATGCGTGTCCATTTGGTCTATTAACAAATTGTTGAGTAACAAATTTAATATCTGTTCTGTCTAATAAATGCCATATCCTTGTAACAACATAGTTCTCAAAATTTTTTTTATTCGTTTTTGAAATCTGTTTTATTATATAATCAACTTTTCTCATATGTATGTTTTTAAATGAATGCTATTATCAGAAGTATGTTCATTACAAAAACTGGTTTTTTATAGTTTTCAGCATTTAATAGATGCGACAATATTGTTCATTGAAACTTACTGGATTCCTGCCTCCGCAGGAATGACAAAATATTCAATATTCAATATTCAATATTCTATTTCCTCACCTCTCCCCCTATCTTCCTCAGCTCCCCAATAACTTTCTCCTGCACAACCACAACCTCCTCATCCTTTAATGTCCTATCCTCAGCTTGATAGGAAATTCTAAAAGCGATGCTTTTTTTACCGTCTCCTAATTCTTCACCGCGATAAATATCAAACGGCTCAACGCTTTTTACAAGTTTGCCGCCAGCGGTAAAAACAACTTTTTTAACATCATCCCATTTCACATCTTCAGTAAACACAACAGACAAATCAAGTTCAGCAGATGGAAATTTATTTATTTTCTGGAAATTCTTTTCTCTGCTGTAAAATTCCAATAATTCTTCTTCATAAATTTCAAAATACGCAACTCTTGTTTCTATGCCAAAAGCATTAGAAATATTTGGATGAATCTCTCCGATTCTGCCAATTGTTTTGTTTTTATAAATAATTTCTGCTGATCTGCTTTTATGCCAAAACGGCTCCGTAGCTTTAATTTCTTTATAAGTTAATTCGCCAATTCCCAATTTATTTAATAAAATTTCCATTCGTCCTTTTAATTCATAAAACAAAGTGCTTTTAATATTCTTATCAACCACAACTCCGGCAAATATTCTTCGCTCGTCTGGCAATTTATTATCGCTTTTCAAATATACTCTCCCTAACTCAAACAACGCAAAACTATCCCTGTATTTCAAATTCTTTTCAACATTTTTCAAAAGATAAGGCAAAACACTTATTCTTAAGAACTTGTGCTCCTCGCTCAAAGGATTCTGAAGCTCAAGATGATCTTTTATTTTCAAGCCAAGATTACTAATATCTTTTTCGCTCACAAAAGAATAATTATAAATTTCACAGAACCCCAATCCTTCAGAAATTGTTCTAAGATCTTTTTCTAACAACAAAATTTTATCACCAGTAACCGATATCATTTCAACTTCCGGCGCAACTTCCGGAATATTTTTATATCCATAAATCCTTCCGACTTCTTCAATAATGTCATTCGCCCTTTCAATGTCTATTCTGTAAGTTGGAACTTTTATTTTTAGAATCCCATTGTTTATTGCCGCTTCAAAATCCAGTGACTCTAAAATTCTCAATACTTCTTTCTTGGGAACCTCTACTCCCAATAAATTCTTAATTCTCTTAAAATCAAATCCCAATTCTTTTTGTTGAACAGAATTAGGATAAATGTCCGTTATATTTTCTTTTATTTTACCGCCCGCCAAGTCACTTGCCATCTCAATCGCTTTCATTATCGCTGGTATTGTCATCTCTGGATCAATTTCTCTTTCAAACCGATAAGAAGATTCCGAAGATAATTTCAACCTTTTTGATGTTTTTCTAATGTTTGTACAATCAAAATTCGCCGCTTCAAAAATTATATTCTCTGTCTTTTCATCAACCGCCGTTTCTTTACCGCCCATCACTCCCGCAATCGCGATCGGACTTTTTTCATCCGCAATAACCAAATCATTTTTATTTAACTCATAAGTTTCCTCGTCCAACGCCAGAATCTTCTCTCCTTTTTTCGCCTTTCTAATAATTATCTTCCCGTTTAATTTATCAGCATCAAACGCATGCATCGGCTGTCCAAAAGATAGCATCACATAATTCGTAATATCAACAATATTATTAATAGATCTCACCCCGCAACTTTCCAGTTTATTTTTTAACCATACGGGAGAATCTTCAATTTCAACATCTTTCACAACAACCGCCGAATATCTCTTGCATAAACTTTTTTCTTCAACCTTAATGCTTAAAGAGTTTTCTTTTAAATCTTGCTTAATACTTACTACTTGATACTTAATACTCTTCTTCAACAACGCCGCCACTTCCCTCGCCACGCCAATATGACTCAAACAATCATGCGCCCGATTCGGAAGTATATCAATCTCAAAAATAACATCGTCAAGATTTAGAGCTTTTTTGATTGAAGTTCCATTTTTTATATCTTTATCAAAAAAAGTTATATTAACCCCCTCTTTTAATAGTCCCAGCTCCTGATCCAGACAAAGCATTCCTTCTGACAATTCACCTCGCAATTTGCTTTTCTCAATTTTCTTATCACCTGGTAAAATAGTTGGAGCTAACGCAACTGGTACCTTAAAGCCTACTTCCATTTTCACCATCTGACCAAAAATAATTTGTCTTGGTTCTTTTTCTCCCACATCCACTTTCGCAATACTCAATTTATCCGCATTTGGATGTTTTTTTATTTCCAAAATCTCTCCCACCGCAACGCCATCCAAACTTTCTCCTTGATAAATTATATTTTCTACTTCAAAACTATGCATCGTCAAAAGTTCCGCCAATTTTTCTGGCAAGATATTTATATCAACATATTCCTTTAACCAATTGTAAGATATTTTCATTTTATTTATTGTTATTTTTTTCTACCCGGCTTTAGCCGAGGGTTCGTGAGGTTTTAACCTCACGAAACTTAACTCCCTAAATTAAACTTTGGGTCTGATAATATCTAACTTCTTCAAATTCTTAAAATCAACTTCTCCCTCGGCATCTTCATCAACATCAATGACTTTTCTGATTAGTCCCTGTATATTTTCATTGCCATACTTTTTCACTGCAAATCTATAACTTGAAAAAAGATTATTTTCCAGTTCTTCAAAAGTGCTTACTTCCTTATGTTTTAAAAGATTGCCAATAATATAGCCAGTCGTTTTCCAATCCATTTCATCTGAAGTAACAAGCAAGGTTTTGTTACTTTGCCACATATCTTCGTATTTCATTTTATACTTTTCTCTATAAGCAAAAGTTAAACCGCCGTGCATGAGTTGTTTTATTTTTGCTAAATCTAATCCTTTTTCTAAATAAAATTTCAAGTGATAATGATTTATAGCGACACTAAAAGCTATTATGGGAATTTTTAATTTGTTCTTTACTTTTTTAATTTGTTTCAAAACAATTTCTTTTTGTTCGCTGGTTTTAAAATAGGGATAGTGTAAAAATGTTGATCCAGTTAGAAAATAGATTGCATTATTTTGCCAGTGAGATTTAGTTTTGTTTAGATTTTGCATTTTTATAATTTTTTACACTGAGGTTAAAACCTCACGGACCCTCAGCTAAAGCTGGGTAGAAAATTTTTAATCTCAAAACTGCTCCAAAAATCTCAAATCCCCACCATAAAACAACCTCGTATCATCAATTCCATATTTGATCATTGCCATTCTTTCAACTCCAAAACCAAACGCAAACCCTTCATATTTATCTTCGGAAAATCCAACAGAAGTAAATATCTTTTGATTTACCATTCCTGCTCCGCCAAGTTCAATCCAGCCAGTGCCTTTGCAAATTCTGCAACCCCTACCCTTACAATACGGACAACTTGCATCAAACTCAAACCCCGGCTCAACAAAAGGAAAGTAACTTGGTCTTAATCTTGTTTTTGTTTCTTTTCCAAATAAACCCTTCATAAATTCAGACACAACCGATTTAAAATGCGCAACTGTTATTTTTCCGCTTTCATCAACCATAAGACATTCTATCTGATTGAAGTTAAAATCATGCGTTGCATCAGAATTCTCGTTTCTGTAAACTCTTCCAATTGAAACTATTCTGAGAGGTGGCTTATTTTCTTTCATAAACCTAATTTGAACAGAAGATGTTTGAGTGCGAGGAACACAACCGTTTTTTAACCAAAAAGTGTCCTGCATATCTCTTGCCGGATGATTTTTAGGCATATTTAACGCATCAAAATTATGAAACTCATCTTCAACCTCCCGACCGTCAACCGTCAAAAATCCCATTGACTTGAAAATCTCCTCTATCTCATATCTAACTTGAGTTAAAGGATGCAGATGTCCTTTTGAAATTTTTCTCCCCGGATAAGTTACATCTATTTTTTCTTTCTCTTTAACATCTCCCGATTCTCTTCGCTTAATATTTACTACTTGATGCTTAATATTTTCGTCCATTTCTTCTCTTAATTTATTCGCCATCTCCCCGACTTCTTTCCTTTCATTTTTAGATAAATTTTTCACTCCACGCAAAACATTTGTTAGCTCGCTTTTGCGACCTAAATATTTTACTCTCAACTTTTCCAAATCAGCCAAGTTTCTCGCTTTGCTTATTTCTTTTAAAGCCAAATCTTTAATTTTATCAATTTTATTTTTCATTTTTATAAAATATTATTTCATTCTACCCAGCTTCAGCTGAGAGTCTATGAAGCTTTAGCTTCAGCGTTTTAAAACTCGCGAGGTTAAAACCTCTTGAACCCTCAGCTAAAGCTGGGTAGAAATTTTAACAATTTAACAATAGAACAATATGACAATTTTATCTATTTCCTACTCACAAAGTAAAATTCTAACAAACCTATCCCCATAATAAACAATCCCGCGTTCCATAATGTCAACATTCCAAAACTTTGTAACATCAACATTCCAACAAAAATCAAAGAGAAGAACACTCCCTGACGAAAAGCCTCGCCAGTTTGCGCAAATTCAATTTTATCTTTAGATATTTTTCTTCTTAAATAAAATCCCGCCAAAGTAAAAAAGCTCGCCAAGAAAAAAAACAAGCTTAGATAAAATAAAACAATCCCCATTAAATTTGTCGTCGTTGGGTCTACATAAATAATAATAAGCGCCCAAGAAACAAAGCACAAAATAGTACTTACCACCATTCCCCAAAGATAAGCCGATAAAGTCATAATTGTTAACTTGTAAATATTATGTTTACTTAAATATTACTTTATTTTTACTATAATTGCAAGCACGATTAGTAGCAAGTATTAAGTAGTAAGTATTAAGCGCGCCGACGCCGTCGTGCTTAATACTTACTACTTGATACTTACTACTGCGTGCGCCCCCTTGCCTTATTTTAATTTCTAATTTATACTAATACGGTAAACATAGCGGGGTAGAGCAGCGGCAGCTCGCGAGGCCCATAACCTCGAGGACGCAGGTTCGAATCCTGCCCCCGCAACAAATTTGGCATTTTAACATTTTAGCATCCTAACATTTTAACAAGTTGATGAATAACATTTAAGTGTTTTTGTTTCTTGTTAATATGTTAAAATGATTTCTGGCAGGGTAGCTCAGTTGGTTAGAGCGCGGGACTCATAAGCCCGAGGTCGCGGGTTCGACCCCCGCCCCTGCTACAAAATTAGTCAAAAGTTTGTAAAGCTATAAAGTTGAAAGTTATGAAAAAGCAAAACGCTAATTTTAACAAGATTGCTGATCTTCTTTTTGAAATCGGAACATTGCGGAATATGAGAAGAATGCATAGCCAAATACTTCCACAAGCAAATGACACAATCGCTTCGCATTCATTTGAAATGACAATTATTGGAATGATTTTAGCCAAAATGGAAAACGCGGATGAAAATAAAGTTTTGAAAATGTGTTTATTCCACGATATCGCCGAAACAAGAACGGGAGACGCGAATTTCATTCATTCGCATTATATAAAAGCGGATGAGAAAAAAGCTATTGAAGATCAATATACCGAAACTCCCCTTGCAAAAGAAATAGTTGAAATCCTTAATGAATACAATAAAGAAAAATCAAAAGAATCAATAATTGCCAAAGACGCAGACTTGCTAAATCAAATTATTTCACAGTGCAATTACTTAAAAGATTCAAAAGATTTAGAAAGGTGGAATAGACACAGTATTAAGGGATTAAAAACTAAATCAGCGAAAACTCTGGCAAAAACAATTACCAAAAGAAGCCCATTTGAATGGTTCTATAATTTTTCAGACGCAACGAAATAAATTTGGAGTAAGGGCTTTAGCCCGAAAGTGAAATTAAACACACTCTCGGGCTAAAGCCCTTACTCCAACAATATGTTTAAGTGTTAAAATGTTTACATGTTAAAATGATCTTGGGGGCGTAGCTCAGTTGGTTAGAGCGTCTGCCTGTCACGCAGAAGGTCGCGCGTTCGAGTCGCGTCGTCCCCGCCATAAACACAAAGATAAAAAACGAAGACAAATTGAAAACGACATTAGCTAATGTCGTTTTCAATTTGTCTTCGTTTTTTTGCGTTCTAAATCAAACATTCATTACCACGTTATTTCTACCGCCCTGGCAGTGTTTTTACAAATTCCGATAGTTTTTATTTTTAAACTAGGAGAAGTACTCTCAACTTCAACGATATAAGAGCCTATGCCAGCAATAGTTTCATTTAACAACACTGGTCCGTCAACAGTTGGATCTATATTTCCCTTTTCAATTTCATATAAGATTCTTTCAGTTCCCGTGTCGGCCAAAAAATACGCCTGAGTAAATTTCTCCGCGTTTTTTGTCATCCTAATTTGTTTTGACACCGTATTAGTCAAAGAAAGACCGACAAATAAAAGTAGCATCAAAACAATCAACACCATTAACAAGGCCGCTTGTCCGTTTTCTTTTTTTATGTTTTCTAAAATTTTATTATTCATCCGAATCCGTTTATTATTAATACAATCTCATAGAAACGCTATTTTGTAAAATAAGTTCCGTGCCAGACGAACCTGTTGATTTTACTTTCATGCTAATAGTAACGATTGGCTGTTTTTTATCTTCAATGGGAGCTAAACCGTCAAAATTATCAGTTACATGAAAGACTAAACGATCTATCTCTATATCAGAAGAATTTATATTTTCTCCCTCTCGCGAAAAATATTTACCATTCTCATTACAACTCCCATCCAAACCAGACCTACAATACTTTATTAAATCTTTATTATAATTTGTAAATTCTATTTTAAACTTTTTAACATTTTCTTGGGTAGAATCTATCGCAGTCGCCATTCTTAACTCTCTGGAAATTGTTTCCATTAAATAATTAGCTTCTCTTTGTGTCGCGTTAAACTCCAGGATCTTTCTTTGAGAATTACTTCCACTGACAAACACATTAATCACTATGGCAATTACCATTAAAAATATGCTCATTGCGACTAAAATTTCTATTAAGGTAAGTCCGCTATTTTTTTTTGTCCTATCTTGCATAGTTTTTCATAAAGAAATTAAAACCATTTATCATAAAAATATGCGGTTACCTCAGAAAGCTGAATGCCGTTAAGTGAAACATGCGAAGTTACTTCCATGCATTCTGTCCCAACTCCAAAACATCCCGTGTTTATTGTTAAATATCTTTCAAATCCAGTATCAGTAGCCGCAACAGCATTGTTCAGGTATGTATTATCATTGGTTAGAAAAACCTTTCTCTCATCCGTGTTGGCATTAGCAGTCACAATATTCCATCCTTCTCTTATATCAGCCGCATTTTGAGGAACAACCGCCACGCTGCCAGTTGGAATGTTAGTCATCCAGCCAATCCCGCTAAACCAGTTATTGTCCCGCTGCTGTCTCACTATTTCTATTGATTCATTGGCAAGATAAACGGCAATTAATTTATTTTTACTTCTAATCCCATTTTTAATATTGAGACTAAATAATGAAATGATAACTAACAACCCGGTCGTAATAATTACAACCGAAAAAGCAACTTCTATCAAATTAAAACCTCTTTGATTCATGTTTATATTTTAGTTTATTTTTCTGGAACTGCTAATATTAATAATCTTGGCACCAGCGGGATTTCCGATTTCCACTTCAAGATCTATAAAATTGCCCCCATCTTTATTGTCGCCATTTATATACACCTCTCCATAAGGAGTAGTAAAAACTACGTCCATATCGTTATAATTCATCGCTCCAATTTTTAAAGATGTTACCTTAACATTATCTGGAAGATTTATTGTCTGAAAACCTTCAGAATCCGCAGCATCATACGCTTTATTACTATTCTTATCTCCAAAAATAATATAGCTGTTAGGATTTGTAGTGGTAGAAAATCTTATTCCATATCCCGGATTTACGCCCCCAAAATCCAAAGAGCCAAAAGCATAATTCTGCGCCATTCTCATATCATTGACAACTTGCTTTGCGCCTAAAAATAACGCCTTTGAATCGCGCTTATTTGAGTATTGTGTAATAACTATACTAGACGCTATTCCCACAATAGATATCACTATCATCAATTCTATTAAACTAAACCCTTTTTGATTCATAAAAAACAATTAAAACACTAAAACACTAAAACATATTGAGATTTCAAAATTTTGTTTTAATGTTTTTATGTTTTCATGTTTTACATCATTTCTGTCATTTGATAGATAGGCATTAAGATAGCGGCGACTAAAATTCCAACTCCCCCGCCAAGAACAAATATTAAGATAGGCTCTATTAAAGCCATTAAACCATCAACGGCTATATTGACTTCTTTGGTATAAAAGTCAGAGATATCTTTTAAAACAACATCAAGTTTTCCTGTCTTTTCCCCTATTCTTATCATTCTCGGCACTAAAGGAGGAAGCTGATCGCTTCTTTCAAAAGCGTAAGCGACAGAACCGCCTATTTTTACTTCATCAATACTGCTATAAATTATCTTCTTATAAACTTCATTGCCCACAACATCTCCAGAAATTTTTAAAGCGCTGATTATAGAAACGCCGCTTTTAATCAACATAGAAAGATTTTTCGCAAAACGCGCTATATAGAATTTTTTAAATATGGAATTAAATTTCGGAATTTTAAAGAGAAGTTTATCAAAATTTTCTTTACCTCCCTGAGTAGCCATATATTTTTTAATTCCATAAAACAAAAAAATCACTCCTATTACCAATAAGAAAAAGTGATCTTTCATAAAATTACTTATCAGAACCACGACTTGTGTGGGCCAGGGAAGCTCTTGCTCATTTTCTTCAAAAATACTAGTTAATTGCGGAACCACAAAAGCCATCATCACAGCTCCAACCACGGCAAATCCTCCAATAATAATACAAGGATACATCAAAGCATTCTTAACCTTGCTGTTCAAAAGATATTGTTTCTCAATATAATCGGCCAGATGTAAAAGTGATTCTTGCATCGTTCCGGATACTTCTCCTGATTTAATAATATTTACATAAAAATTTGAAAATATATTCGGAAAACGAGACAAGGCAAATGAAAAAGAAGATCCATCATCAACCATATTGGCAATTACAAGTAATTGATCCCTAAAATAACCATTTTCTTCTTGATCGTGCTGAATTCTTAGCGCTTCCACTAAGGGAATTCCGGCCATAAGCAAAATAGACAGTTCCTTGGAAAACATTACTATTTTCTTAGAACTAACTCTATGCAAGAAAGAAAATAAATTGCCAAACGAGACGAGTTCTTTAACCTGCTTAATATAAACAATTATCAGTTTATGCCTTTGTAACAGCTCTATCGCTTTTTCTTTGTTGGCAGCGTCAACTTTTCCCGTTTGTTCTATTCCGCTTATTGTTATTGCCTTGTATTTAAATTTCATGCTTTTGTTTAATAAATATCACATCACAAAACAGTGTCGAACAAGCAGAAATCCAGAATTTTGAATCTAACCGTTAACAGCTCTTTTCAAACGGATTTGTTTTTATTTCAGGATCTTTTTCTATTATCAAATCGGGATTATATTTCATTTCTATAAATTGTTCGCTATTAATTAAATCGTTTATTTTTGTTTTCCTCATAATATTTTCGTATTCTTTGTAGGGATTTCTGATTAACTCATCATAATTTTGCACATCTTCAACTACTACTTTCACATTCATTATATCTGTCAGCGCAACACATAAAAAAACAAAAAGCGCAAAAAAAGCGACGACAACTGTTGCCATACCTTTTTTTCTGTAAATCATTTTTTTAATTTCATTCTTTCCAAAATTCATAAATTTGCGCTACAAATAATAAAATGAAAGAGTAATGTCGTATTCCAAAACGATAGGGACATTTTCTATTTCAATGCCCTCTTCCATCCCTTCTTCTATTTTTGTTTCTGTTTCTGTTTTTACTATTTTTTCATCTTCTATCTCATTTTTTTTAATTTTTAACTTATTTAAATCAGTAAGAGGAATGCTTTTTTCAAGAGAATCAAGAAATAAAAAAAAGTTTGAAAAAACGCCTTTTGCGGAAAAATTTACCTCAACGGTTTTAAACACAGAATCGGATTCCGTAGATTCAGCAACAAGAAAATCATCAATTAAAATTCCATTGGCTCTTGCCGAATTATTAATATTGGCTAAGTGTTCTTCAAAATTATTTCTATCAGACAACAAGCTGCTTATTTTGTCTATATCTTTAGTTTTTACATCTTTATATTTTTCGTTAAAATTTTTTATCTTTTTAGCTGTGTTTTCTCTATAATTTATATTGTCTTTAATCAAGCCTATTTCAAGTTCCATAACTTTCATTTTCTTATATTCTGGAAACGAAAAAACAAAAAATATTATCAGAGAAACGGCCAGCGAAACAAACAAAAAAACCATCTCTTTTGAAACTATTTTTTGGGAAGATTTGACTTCACCGATATTATAACTTTCTAATTCGTCATCGTTTTTCATAAGCGTAGACTACAAATTAAGTTTCAAAAATCTTTATCATAAAAAAAAGAGCCCTGCTTTAACTTTAAATTTCCCTCAAAATCAATATATCCGTTATGCTTGTTAATTGAAACGCTTTTAATATCTACCTTTTCAAAAACATCATTTCTCTTAAAAATATCTATTTGACTAACGAGAGACGCATAATCTTTGGCGACTCCGTAAAATTCAGAAATCAAAAAATCATCTTTACTAAAATCAATATCTAAAAAATCCAGATACACTCCATCCACTAAATTCTTTTGGAAGATATCTATAATTTTGGTAAAATACACACGCTCCGACAACAAAAAAATCGCATCATCAACATCGCTGTTGGCTAATAACAATTCTGTGTTTGAAAAGCTTTTTTTTATCTCTTCTTCCGCTACTTCAATTTTCTGATTCAAATCTCCAATTTCCTTTGTAGAATTTCTATTCAAAAAATACAATCCCGCAAAAAATATAACAGAGATTGCCACCATCAAGACGGAAACGCCAGACACGATCCTATTTGACCATTTATGGTTTTCTGCGTCACTAAAACTATCGTTTTTTGGCAATAAATTTATTGATGACATAAACTAAATGAAAATTTAAATTTTATGGATTTGCTTCGTTCCATTTCGGCAAATCTGCGCCGCCGACATCAATAGATTGGCTAACCATACAGCTATAACTATCCATACTGGTATCAGTTACTTTTAAATTGACTTCATATGTTTTTACTTCCGCGTAGGAATGAACGGTTGTTGGATCGCCTGGATCAGTGCTATCGTCAAGACTGGGTTCTAATGGATCTGCTACGTCATAGTCAAAATCCCACTCATACGATAAAATAGAAAATCCGCCGTACGCCTGGGAAAGGCTGGGATCAAATGTAATTTCTTGAAATTGTGTAATGCCTACGGACGGGTCGTAACTAAACGCGGGAGTCGGATATTGATGGCTTATGCTTTTTAAATCATTAAAATTAGGAGTTAAAATATTTGATTCGGCGTTGTTGCTGTCCCACACTCTTAGTCTGTACCAGTATTCCTTGCTGTATTCTAAAACCCCCGCTGGAACTGTAAAAACATTTGAAGCGCTTAATACTTTTCCCGAATCACCGCCAACTACAGGAAGCGTAAAAGCCGCGTCTTTATATATTTCTACTTGATAAGCGCTTTGAAAATCCCCAATATCTATATCAGTATATCCCCAAAAAAATTGCGCTTGCGGATTTGCGCCAAGCAAACACACATCAACCATACTCTGACCGCCACTGGTTATAACGGGAGGATTATTCCTAAGATAAACTTTATAATCAGAAACACCGCAAGAAGCGTTATTATCACAATTAAAACTAACCCAGCCAATGCCAGTATTGTTATTATCATCATTCCACGCCCAGTCAGAAAAATCATTATTAGAAAGATTTACCCCATCACTCCATGTCCCGTTCATTTTTAACCAACCGTCATCGCCAAGCGCCAAAATCTTTGCCCAGCCGTAAATATTATGATCGGTTGAATTATAACAAGCTGTACAGTTATCTCCTATATCGTCGCATGTTATTGGATCATCACAATTTACGCTAAAAGCAAAATTATCAGGCGGAACTTCCGGCACCGCGCTTTGCTGGAATCTAACCCAGCCGATACTACTTGACCAAGCATATCCTGAAAAATTGCCAGTCACCGAATCAACATTAACGCCATAATCAAAAGCAACATCCGTTGAATTATCGCCACCGCATCCTAAAACCGTTGCGTCTGTATCAACAAAACCATTACTGTCAGTATCGCAATTACCGCTGTTAAAACTAATCCAATCAATATTTTCCGACCAGGCAAAACCCAAAACATTATGTCCCGCGCCAGCTTGAGAAATTTTGATTTCTTTTTTTAGTTCATAAAAAACAACTGCGCTACCAACTAAAACAGCTGCTGAGACAATAGCAAGACTTGTTTTCCAAATTTTCAATCTAAAAATTTCACGCATAAATTTTTCTATTTTTTAAGTTGTTCTATTTCCAATTTTAATTCTTCAATCTGCGCCTGCTGTTCTTTGATAGCTTCAACCAATAAAGCCTCAACTCCAACTTTTTCCAGCATTAAATATCCATCATCATTTTCCCTTACCCACTCCGGTATAACTTTTTGCGCATCTTGCGCGATAAATCCTCTTTGTAAACCTTCTCCGCGAGTTTGATCTTTCCATTCAAAACCAACTCCTTCTAACTGCAACACTTTATCTAAGGAACTCTCCAACGGCGCAATGTTTTCTTTAAGCCTGCGATCGGATAGATTTGACCAGACACCTGTAAAATT
>DAOWHY010000026.1 GCA_030641185.1 Candidatus Moraniibacteriota bacterium
CCTTACTTTTCTCAACCCCCGGCTGATCACAAGGATTGACGCCTCGCAATAAAGCGGAGTAAAAAGCGGTGTATTGGAAGAAGGCCATAAATTGTCCGATTGTGTATGGCGAAATTTCATCAAGTTCAAGGTGGATTGCAGGGATGTGGTTGTCTGTAACATCCTGCCATGTTCCCTGAAACTCGGCTTTGATTATTTTATCTAAAGAAATATTATTTAAATTCTCTAAAATTATATTTCGGCATTTGATGTCTTTTAGGTCATCTTCAACTTTTAAATCTTTTTTATGAGCAGAATCTTTAACAGTAATAAAAAATCCCAGCGAATTTTTTCTTCCGGAAATAAGCCGTTGTAAAGTATGATGCTGGTTTTCCGGCGCTTCTCCGCCGTAGATTGTTTGTCCTAATTCATTTTTACAAACGCTTTCATGAAAAAGCTGTTTGATCAATTCAAAAAAACCGGATAACTTTTTTGAATAAATCGACAAGAACAATTCAATGTATCCTACTCTTTCAAGTTTGTCAAGAGCAAGGGCGAGTTGGAGAGCGGGATTATTGATCGATGGTGCCATAGTCTCCGCAGAGCTGTGGCACCGCATTTGCAAGTCTTGCATTCTGGGTTCCACAGCCCTATCGGGACTATGGAACCCTCGTTTTATATTACATATTTTATACATTTCTCTTCCGCCTTTTATTATTTCTTCTGTATCTATTCCAACAATCTCAGCGGGAGTTATGGCGCATTCTGTTAATCCAGAATATCTGCCGCTAATTTTCGGATGAAAAGAAACATCAAGATTTTTTATTTTTCTAATTTGATTTAATGCGCCGTCGTTATCTTCTGTAATCGCTAAAATCGGATAGTCTTGAAAAGCGAAGTAATTCACTAAAACCTGAATTCTTGTTCCTGATTTGCTTGTTAAAATAACAAGAGTATCTTCTTTTGGACATTTATTTTTTAAATATTTTATATAATCAGGATCTTCGGTGTCTAATATAAAAACATTTTTATTTTCTTTGTCTCCAAGCGCTTGAAAAATTCCCCGAAAATTTGAAATTGATCCGCCGTTTCCTTCTACAATTATATTTTTTCTATCTTTATGTTTCTCTTTCAATTTTCTAATCTCTTCCAGATCGGGACTATACTTCGCAAAATTAGGAACGGGCGTATTTTTTATTTTCTCAATCTTTTCTTTAAATTCAGGAGAGTTTGAATCTATTGTTGAGTGGTTTAAATTTAAGTTAAGTGTTGACATATTTTTTGGTTATGGTAGGTTTGGGGTAGTTTCAAAGAAACTTGATTGCTTTATAAAAGGCAATCAACAAAATTGGAGGGAAAGAAATGAGCAACAAAATATATTTTCTGATGGAAATAGCAGGATTAGTTTTATTGGGATATTTTGCTTTTTCGGATGATATGGTATTTATTAAAAAGCTTTTTGGATTACTCGGTAGTTTTTTCTTGGTTGGATATCCAATTTCAATGAGTGAAAAGGAGATGTATCAAAAAGGAAAGAACGAAGGAAGATTATTATCGGCAACCCTTAAGAATTTAGGACCAGGAAGTTATTTTCTATCAGCATTTGCAGTTCAGAGAATGAGCGACTCTTTTATAGGAATATATCGTCCCTACTATGTTTGGTTAGAACATGGCGAGGGAATGACGCCTATTGAAATAAATGAGTCTGATGGAGATAGATTAGAAAAAATAATGGGAAAGCCCATCAGTCAAATAAGAGAAGGGGAGGGATTTGAAATTAACGAAAATCTTAACATAACAAGAATTTGAAATGCAGAGCCTTTTATTAGGTTCTTTTTTTATTTCACTTATGAACAAGATAAGTTTTTAAAAATTCTGTCGTGGTGCAAATCAACACACCCCGTCTGCTTCGCAGCCTACCCCTCTCAAGAGGGGAATTATTTATATCGCTTCGCAACCTACTTTTTTAAGGGGGAATTATTATAATCCTATTTCCAAACCCTCTTCGTCTTTACATACCATTCCTCAATCCCGTTAAACCGATTAGACGGAATGACGATGTTGTTAAGCTCAACTCCTTGTACAGAGCTGTTGTGCAGGTATAAATAATTCGGGCTGTACAGGAAAATTGCTGGAATGTCCTCAACGACAAGTTCCTGAAATTTTCTATATTTTTCAGCCCTGATCTCTTGATCCGTTTCCTGCCGCGCTTCCTCCAGTAATTTATCAACTTCCAAATTATCATACAAAGACAAATTCAAGCCGGATTCTTTTTTTTGCGAAGAATGCCAAAAAGCGAAAGGATCGGGATCGTAATTTAAAATTTCTCCAAACAAAAGCGCTTCATATTCGCGTGGTTTGATATAATCATTTTTTAACTCGCTGGCCTGAATATTTTTTATTTCAACGCGCGCGCCTATTTTTTCCCACATTTCCTGGAGCATTTTTGCCGATTCAATAAGTTCTGGCCAATCGGTTGTAACTAAAGTAAATTCCAACTTAATGGTTTCCTCTTCATCTTCTTCTTCTTGCTTTTTTTCTCTAATTCCATCTTCATCAGAATCAACCCAGCCGGCTGTTTCTAAAATATTTTTGGCGTGTTTTTCGGCGTAGTCATAAATCTTTGTTTCTGGATTATATCCTAAAAGTTGCGGGGGAATGGGAGTTTGCGCCGCGTTTCCTTCTCCGTCTAAAATTTCTTCAATCATCCTGTCTTTATTTACAGCGTAAGAAAGCGCTAAGCGGACAGTTTTATCAGAAAGCGCTTTGCTTTTTGTTTGATTAAAGAAAATCGCAAAATATCTTGGCAAATGAAGCCGGTACAAATTTGTCTTGTCAATATCTATAATTCTTTTTTTGTTTCTTGGCGATAAATAATTAATTCCTTTTATCTCTTTTCTATTAAAGGCCGCTATGGCGTCTTCTTCGGTTTTAAAAAATTTGAATGTCAATTTTGAAATAAACGGAACCTTTGAATGATAATTCTCGTTTGCTACTAATTCAATAGAGCTTATTTTTCCTTCGCGATCTTTAGTAAATTGTTTGAATTTATAATGCCCAGCTCCTATTGGAGTTAAATTATATTCAGTGAGAGGAAAATTACTTACCTCTGTAAATTCCCACAAATGTTTTGGCAATATTCCAAAAGTCAAATTATTTAAAAATGGGGAATACGCGTTTTTGAGAATAAATCTAATAGTATGGTCATCTATTTTTTCAGTTCTTATCCCTTTCCAGCTTGTTTGCAGCGGACTGTTAAAATCGCCATTTTGGATAGTTTGAATCGTAAAAATTAGATCATCAACAGTCAGTTCTTTTTCATCGTGCCATTTAATCCCTTCCTTAATATAAAAAATGTAACTCAAACCGTCTTCTTCAACTTCATAGTTTTTGGCAATATCGTTTACAAGCTTGCCTTTGCTATTAAGTTTTAATAACGAAGAATAAATGAGCGCTGACAAATCAGAATCAATGTCGCTTGTCTGGCAGAGAACAGGATTTATAAATCTCGGCTGTCCAACCGTTCCTTCTATATATTCACCGCCATAAGCTGGCGCCTCCGCGGTGTTTTCAAAATAATAAGACACTCCTAAATAAGCCCCGCTTATAAAAACAGAAAACAGCAAAACAAAAACAATCCCGCGTTCTTTTTTATTCAAAACGGAACAGAGTTTTCTTATTTTAGATAAGAATTTTTTTATAAATTTAGGTTAGAAACTAAAATAAATAATTTCTATCCAGCTTTAGCTGAGGGTCCATGAGGTTTTAACCTCGTTGACCGTGCGCTAAAGCGCCGTAGAACAATTTTAATAATTTATTTACTGGATAAAGCCGTAAAACGCTGTGCCCAAAAACAGTAAAGCGAAAATAATCGTTGCCGCGAAAAGAAATTTGTCAAACCCTCTTTTCGTCTGATAAACATTTCCGCCACCAGCTCCGCCGCCAAAAGTCTCGCTAAGACCAGCGCCTCTATTTTGGAGAAGGATGGAGATGATTAATAATATTGATACTATAATTTGAATTGTACCGAGCAGCTTGTCCATAAGTTTTAATATTAAGATTATAAAATGTCATTGCGAGGAGTGAAATTATCCGAAGGATAATTGAACGACGAAGCAATCCCGTAACTATGCACAATGAATTTAATTACGGGATTGCTTCGTCGCCTTTTCGTTCGCTATGCTCACTCAGGCTCCTCGCAATGACAGTTATTTTACTTACTACTTTTTGCGGTTCCTCCAACAAAAAAATTTACCGCGCTGATGACAATTGTTCCCCAGAACGCGGCTCCCAAGCCGCTAATAATAAGTTCTGGAACAAAGTAATCCAATAAAAGGAGCATAACAATATTTATGACAATTGTAAAGAGCCCAAGCGTAAAAAAGATGAGCGGCACTGAAATTAGTTTCAAAACTGGCTTGATGAAAAAATTTATCATTCCAAAAATGAATCCGACAGTAAACAAAGTTTTAAAGTCCTCTTCATTTAAAGTAAATCCATTAACAACTCTAGCGGCAATATAAATCGCAACAGCGTTAGTCAAAATCTGTATTATTAATTTTGTGAGCATGATTTTGTTATTAAATTTCTATGTTTTTATTTTAACATAGTTTCATATAGTAGCAAGTAGCTGAAGTATTAAGTAGCCAGTATTAAGTATTAAGCACGATGACGACAGCGCTTAATACTGGCTACTTAATACTTAATACTGCGTATCCTTGATTTATTCTAAATTTGTGATACAATGGCAGACAGTTTGTGTCGCGTATTTTTTAACAGTTTAATTTTATGAATAATAAAGGAAAAATTTCAATAAAAGGAGCGAGGGTGCATAATTTAAAAAATATTAATGTAGATATTCCAAGAGGAAAGTTAGTCGTTTTGACTGGTCCTTCCGGATCTGGAAAGTCGTCTTTAGCTTTTGACACTATTTACGCGGAAGGACAGAGAAGATATCTTGAAAATATTTCCGATTATCCAAAGCAATTTCTTAATTTATTAGATAAACCTGACATAGATCAAATAGAGGGACTATCTCCCGCTATTTCTATTGATGAAAAAAGTTCCGCTAAAAATCCGCGATCCACAGTTGGAACAATAACGGAAATTTACGATTATTTAAGAATATTGTTTTCTTCTACCGGAGAGATTTATTGTTCAAGTTGTAATGGAGAATTGAATAAACAAACTTCCGGAAAAATCGTGGATGAAATAATGAAAATTTCAAAAGACGCGAGAATTATAATTATGGCTCCAATCGCGCAGAAAGAAAAAATGAATCACGCGTCAATAATTTCAATAATAAAAAAATATGAAAAAGCCGGCTATCAAAGATTAAGAATGGATGGGGAAATAATAAGCATAAAAGAAGCTTTAAAAATTAGTTTTGATGAAAATAAGCTGCATAACATAGACGTGATTATAGATCGATTTTCTTTTTCTAAAAATAAAGCGAATTATGAAAGTATTCTTGACTCCGTGGAAACAGCTATCAATATCTCTGGTGGATTTGTTGTTGTGAATTATTTTTTAATTGAAACCGGAGAAAATGAGGAATTGTTTTTTTCTAACAACCTTTATTGTAAAAAATGCAGAACCGCTTTTCCGAACATAGAGCCAAAACTATTTTCATTTAACAGTCCCTGTGGAGCATGTAGTGATTGCACTGGACTTGGAGTTAAGCTTGAGATTAACCCAGATCTTATTATACCGAATAAATCCTTGACTTTGCTTGAAGGAGCGATAAGACCGTGGGCTAATATGCTTAATAAATGGGATGAGTATGTGAAAGTTTCTAATGATCTCAATAAAAAATATAAAGTTCCTATCAATATTCCAGTTGAAGAAATGGGCAAGCGGGATTTGGATATTGTATTTTATGGGGTCAAAAATAAAATCACAAAAGGCTCCACACGGAGTATGGAGCCAACAAGTGGAGATGATTTTCAAGGGGCGGTAAAATTTTTGGAACGAAAGTATTATGAAACTAATTCCGATTATGTTCGCAATGAGCTGGAAAGGTATATGACAAAAAGAATTTGTCCAAGCTGTGGAGGAGATAGGCTTAATGATAATGCGCTGGCGGTGAAAATCGGTGGAAAGTCAATTAGTGAAATAACGAAAATGACTATTATTGATGAGATTGATTTTTTCAAAAAGACAAAAATTCCAGCAAAACAAAAAGAATCAATAGTTAAAGAAATTATTAAGCGACTCACTTTTTTGTCTAAAATCGGGCTTGATTATCTTTCTTTATCCAGATCCTCAGAAACTATTTCCTCTGGTGAAGCGCGAAGAATAAAACTGGCGACACAACTAAGTTCGAAATTGCAGGGTATTCTTTATGTTTTAGACGAGCCGTCGATCGGACTTCATCAGAGAGATAATAAGAAATTATTTGAGGCGATAAAAAATTTGAGAGATTTAGGAAATTCAGTTTTGGTTGTTGAACACGACGAATTCTTTATTCGTAACGCTGATTATATTATAGATATGGGACCAAAATCCGGCGAGTCTGGCGGTGAGATTGTTGCAAAAGGAACACTTGATCAAATTATGAAAGCGAATTGTTTAACGGGATGTTATTTATCGGGACGGAGGAAAATTGAAACACCGAAAAAATATCGGAAAGGCAGTGGTTCGGAAATAATTATCAAAGGCGCCAGTGAGCATAATTTAAAAAATATTGACGCAAAAATTCCCTTAGGGAAATTTGTTTGTGTGACTGGCGTTTCTGGTTCTGGAAAATCATCATTGATAAACGACATTTTGGCAAAAGCGCTCGCTAAGAAAATCCATCACGCGCAGACAGAGCCTGGTAAGCATAAAGCGATAATTGGCGATAAAAAAATTAGCAAAGTTATCAATATAGACCAATCGCCAATCGGGCGAACGCCGCGCTCAAATCCCGCCACTTACACGGGAATATTTACGCATATTAGAGAGTTGTTTGCTCTTACTAAAGAATCAAGAAACAGAAAATACAAAGCGGGACATTTTAGTTTTAATGTTAAAGGCGGCAGGTGCGAAAATTGTAAGGGTGATGGAGTGACAAAAATAGAAATGTATTTTTTGCCTGATGTTTATGTGGAATGCGAACAATGCCACGGCAAAAGATATAATAGCGAAACATTGGAAGTTGAATATAAAGGAATTAAAATTTCAGAAGTTTTGGAAATGTCTATTAAAGAAGCGCTTGGGTTTTTTAGGGAGGTACCTGCCTTGGATAGCAAGCTTTCCGTCTTAAATGATGTTGGGCTTGGCTATATGAAACTCGGTCAAAGCGCGACAACTCTCTCCGGCGGTGAAGCGCAAAGAATAAAGCTTTCCGCGGAACTGGCGCGTCCGGTCAAAGAGGGCAAGACTTTGTATATTCTTGACGAGCCGACAGTCGGTCTTCATTTTGAAGATATTAGAAAATTATTAAGTGTCTTAAATAAATTAGTAAATCGCGGCAATACGGTTTTAGTTATTGAACATAGTTTAGAAGTAGTAAAATGCGCTGATTGGATTATTGACCTCGGTCCCGAAGGAGGGGACAAAGGCGGATTTATTGTTGCCGAAGGAACGCCGAAGCAGATTATGAAAAATAAAAAGAGTTGGACGGGAAGGTATTTGGGGGAGATTGTTTAGCTTTTTAGAATAATATGAGGATTCCATAGTCTCCACCGCAGTGGAGCTGTGGAACCCAGAATGCGAGTTTTGCAAATGCGGTGCCACAGCTCTGCGGAGACTATGGCACCGTCAAATTTGTTATTTTTTTCTAGAACTCAGGTTTTAATTCGTAAGTTTTTGAAAATAAAAAATATAGCTGAAACGAGTCCAACTATTTATTTTCTTCCTCGCTGGGAAAAATGTTATTTTCTCCAGAAATTTAGAGGCCTACTATTATTTTGAGAAGTTTCTCTTAGTTTTATAAATTCTTCAGGTTTTAGTAAAAATTCTGCATTACTGGGACAACAAGTTTCATAATGATATCCAATGGAAGCATATGAAACAAGAATGCTTATGTCTTCATCGCTATTACTATTTCCTGCAAATCCCAAAACTTTTATTTCCCCATATATTGTGATTATGCACGAATCTCCTGCACGGATTGTTTTTGAATCCAATATCATGCGTCCACCTAGAAATTCATCTAAACATCTTTCTTCAAATTCGTCACTATTTCTATAGGAATATTTTATCGGAAATGCATTCACAATTTCCACCCATTGTTTTTTATAAATTACTATTTTTTCTCCTATATCAATTTTTTCTCCTTCAATATTAATATTTTTTATTCTCTTATCAATCACACATTTTTTACTGTCTACTATTGTTATGTGAGAATAGTAGATATCTTTTATCCATTCTAATCCTATTAATTTCTTAATTTTATTGATTATCATTATTTGACTACCTCCTTATATGTCAATCTATCTATCAATCTTATAGACATTATATAACTAATTTTTAATCTGTCAATATGTCAACCCCAACCCTTCTTGAAAAACAAATCATTGCCACGATTGTTTATTATGATATTTTAGATTATCCTCTAACTGGTTTTGAGGTTTTTTTGTATTTGGTAAAGGAAAATGGAAATGTAAGTGATGTAGAGACGAGGCACTGCCTCGTTCCTACGGAGGTTATAGAACTATTAAACACCAGCGAGTATTTAAAAAAACATCTTGAGCAGAAATTAGGATTTTATTTTTTGCAAAATCGTAAACGAGGGTTCCATAGTCCCGTTAGGGCTGTGGAACCCAAAATGCAAGATTTGCAAATGCGGTGCCACAGCCCTGCGGAGACTATGGCACCGTCGGGGCAGAAAGGGGGAGAAACAGACATTGTTCAGCTCAGATTAAACCGAAAAAAAATATGGGATCAAAAATGGAAAAAAGCGAGAAAGATATTTTGGATTATGCGAGTTGTGCCGTTTTCAAAATTAGTTATGGGAAGCGGATCGTTTTCTCTTGGAAACACCAGAAAAGATTCCGATATAGATCTGATGATTGTCGCAAAAAAAGGAAGAATATGGACAGTCCGAACATTTTTTACATTATTAACTTCTTTTTTGGGAGTGCGGAGGCATAAAAATAAGACAGAAGATAAAATTTGTTTGAATCATTATATCACAGACAAATCCCTCAGAATTCCATTTGAAAGCATTTACACAGCGCATCTTTATTGTCATATTTTAAGTGTTTATAACAGCGAAGAAGACAGAAAATTATTTAGGAAATTTCAAGAAGAAAATAAGTGGATGAGAAAATATCTTGAGAGTTATGAATTTTCAAACCTTGAAGGATTTAGAAGTATAAAAAGAAATAAAATATTAAATTCTGTCTCTAAGCTTTTTGAATTTATTTTGTCTGGAAAAATAGGGGATTATTTTGAAAAAAAAATGTCTGAAATTCAAACGAAGAGAATAAAAAAAGATCCTCTAAATATGAAAAAAGGAGGACGAATTACGATAAGCAATGACCAGCTTGAATTTCATCCAAATTCTCACGAAGCAAACATAATTCCGGAATTTAATAAAAGGATGAAAGAATTAAAGTTATTTGAATTCGGAAAGCAGAAAGATTCAGGGTTGACATAAATTTTAAATCAAATATAATGACATTAGCACTCAGGAATGCAGAGTGCTAATTTAAAAAATTAATCATAAAGAAAGGAAAATTCTTATGAAACTAAAACCACTTGGAAACAGAGTTATTTTAGAGGCTGTTTCTACGGAAGAAAAAACAAAAAGCGGAATTATTATTCCGGATACAGTTGATAAAGAAAAACCGGAACAGGGGAAAGTTCTCGCGGTTGGCCCCGGAAAAGTTTTAGAAAGCGGACAGAGAAATCAAATGGACATTAAGGAAGGCGACACCGTTTTGTTCTCCAAATACAGTCCAACGGAGATTAAAATTGAAGGGAAAGATTATTTAGTTGTGTCGGACGAGGATATTTTGGCTGTGATTGGATAATTGGAATATTTTATTCTGTCATTCCTGCGGAGGCAGGAATCCAGTAAATCAAGAAAATCTTATTTATAGGTTAACCAAAATAGGAAAAATAAATCGTAGCAGTGGATTCCCGCTTACGCGGGAATGACAAATAACTAACTAATAATTTAAAAAAAGTATGGCAAAAGATATTAAGTATGACGAGGAGGCGCGTCAGGCGGTAAAAGTTGGCATAGACAAAGTTGCTGATGCCGTGAAAATCACAATAGGTCCGAAAGGGCGAAATGCAATTTTAGACAAAGGATATGGCGCTCCGACTATTACAAATGACGGGGTTACTATCGCGAAAGAAATTGAATTAGAAAACAAATTTGAAAATATCGGAGCGGAATTAATCAAAGAAGTTGCTTCAAAAACAAATGATGTTGCTGGAGACGGAACGACAACTTCAACAGTTTTAACTCAGGCGATTATCAGAGAAGGTTTAAAATATGTCGCGATGGGAGTTAATCCTGTCGGGATCAGGCATGGAATTGAAGAAGCGGGAAAGGAAGTTGTCAAAGAATTAAAAGCAAACGCGAAAAAAATTGAGAGCAAAGAAGAAATTGCGCAGGTTGCGAGAATTTCCGCAGAAGATCCAGAAGTTGGAAATGTGATTGCGGAAGTGATGGAAAAAGTCGGCAAAGACGGCGTAATAACCGTAGAAGAATCACAGACATTTGGGTTGAGTAGTGATATAGTAGAAGGAATGCAATTTGATAAAGGATATATTTCTCCGTATATGATTACGGATACCGAGAAAATGAAAGCGGAATTTGAAGATCCGTATATTTTGATAACGGATAAGAAAATTTCTTCATTAAACGAAATCCTTCCCGTTTTAGAAAAGATAACGCAAACAGGAAAGAAAGATATTGTAATTATCGCCGAAGAAGTTGAAGGTGAGGCGTTGGCGACCTTAGTAATTAATAAACTCCGTGGAACATTTAATGCTTTAGCGATAAAAGCTCCCGGTTTCGGAGACAGAAGAAAAGAAATGCTTGATGATATTGCGTCCGTAACTGGCGGAAAGGTTATCACGGAAGATTTGGGAATAAAATTGGAAAACGCTACTATTGATATGTTAGGAAGCGCCAGAAAAATTATTGCCACCAAAGACAACACGACAATTGTTGACGGCAAAGGCGATAAACAAAATATAGAGAAAAGAATTTCTCAGATTAGAAAAGAAATTGAAGCGAGCGATTCTGATTTTGACAAAGAAAAATTACAGGAAAGATTGGCAAAACTTTCTGGCGGGGTAGCCGTTTTGAAAGTAGGCGCGGCGACAGAATCAGAACTTACTTATAAAAAGCATAAAGTTGAAGATGCTCTTGCCGCTACCAAAGCCGCGGTAGAAGAAGGAATTGTCGCTGGAGGTGGAACTGCTTTAGTCAAAGCGGGCGTTGTTGTAAAAAGTAAAGATATCAAAACTCCGAGTCAAGATATGGCTGATGAGTTTGACGCTGGATTTAAGGTTTTAATCAGAGCTCTTGAAGAACCATTAAGGCAAATTGTTCAGAATGCCGGCAAAGAAGAAGGCGCGGTAATAGCTAATCTTATTAGAAATAAAACAGAGCTGAAGAATAACGGCTACAACGCTATTACGAACAAGCCAGTTGATGATATGATCAAAGAAGGAATTATTGATCCAGTTAAAGTAACTCGGTCAGCGTTGGAGAATGCCATTTCAGTTTCCGCGATGCTTCTTACGACAGAAGTTGCGGTTACGGATTTACCAGAAAAGAAAGACGCGCCAGCGATGCCCCCAATGGGCGGCGGCGGAATGGGAATGCCGGGGATGATGTAAATCAACCTATAACCCAAAACGTATAACTTATAACTTGACGATTTGTTGGCTCCACTCTCCTGAGTGGAGTCTTTTTGCGATTTTTTGGTTTTTCAAAAAAAAGAAGAGCAAGAGGAAAATTCACTTCCTCTTTGCTCTATTTGTTGTTCTAAGTGTTAAGCTATTTTAGCTAAACACCTACTGATCGAAGTAGAGTATTTCACATCCGGGGGGTCCCTCTCCTTCTCCTTCGAAATAGAGTATTTCATGTCCAGACCCCTCTTGTTCTCCAAACACCTCTTGTCTGAGAGACTCCATTTCTACTTCAACATTTATCAGATCTTGACGTATCCCTCCTTCCCATTCAGAAGGATATGCCTCTTTGACGGAGTTGATAACCTCAATTTCTGCATTTAAGGCTTCCAGTTCCTGATTAAATGTCAATGTCACTTCCTGACCAGGTGTCATTTCCCAACCTGAACCAGGTGTCATTCCCCAACCTGAATAATCAGGTTCCCATTCATAATCAGGTATCAATTCCCAATCTTCCACTTCCAGATACAGCTCGTCTTCATATAGACTTGCTATTTCCATCTCCCATGCATCCGCATGCGCGGTAGTCATGGTCATGGCGCAAATTAACGCTATGATCATAGCCACTACTATTTTTGTTTCTTTCATTTTATTTTACCTCACTACTTTATTTTTTCTAAACTATAAATCACGACTTTCATCGTTCATTTATATTTTAGATTAATTACAGCTTTACACAAAACAAAAAAACTGTCAACACCTGACAGTTTAACGGTTTGACAATTTAATTTTTCTTGCCATATCTCATTTCTATGCTATACTTCTTTTTAGTTCTAAGGCAATTTTTGCCTTAAACTTTTTAATTTATTAAACTACTGAAAGATCAGTAGAATTAACAGAATATTAAAAAAGCGAGGAGTTTTGTTTGGGTTAAATATAAAAAAAATCCAAATCAATATCTGTTAATAACGAAAGGTAAAAAAACAATGAGCGAAGAAAAAAAAGATGGAATTAACTTGATGGAAATGCTAAAAGCGGGGGTTCATTTTGGGCATAAAAAAGCGAAAAAGCATCCCAAAATGGAACAGTATATTTATACCGTAAGAAATGGAATAAATATTATAGATTTAGGCGCGACTAAATTGAAATTAAATGAGGCGCTTAAATATGTAAAAGAAATTTCGTCAGACGGAGGAACAATTCTTTTTGTCGGAACAAAGAAACAGGCCAAGAAAATTACAGAAGAAGCGGCGACAAAATGTGAGATGCCGTATGTTACCGAGAGGTGGCTTGGCGGCACATTTACTAATTTTGATAAAATTGTCGCTAGCGTAAATAGGTTAGAAGGAATGGTGCAACAAAAAGAAAATGGAGAATTAGAGAAAAAATATAATAAAAAAGAGAGATTGGAAATTGATAGGGAAATAAAAAGATTGGAAAGAAAATTTGGTGGAATTAAAAAAATGAAAAAATTACCCGAAGCGATTTTTGTGATTGATATAAAGGAGGACAGGACAGCGGTTCTTGAATCTATTACTAAAAAAATTCCAATAATTGCTCTTGTTGATACAAACGTGGATCCTACTATAATTAATTATCCAATTCCATCTAATGATGACGCGGTCGGAGCTATTAAGTTTATAGCGGACGCGGTCGCGGAGGCGATTGTTGAGAGTAAAAAGTAAAAAGTAATTTAATATTTTACCGTCATTGCGTCATTCCACTACGCTATCGCTTTGTTCTATTCCTCGCAATGACAATTATAATTCAGAATAAAATATTAACATCTTAAAATAAAATTATGATTTCAGCCCAAGAGGTAAAAAAATTAAGAGACCGTACTGGCGCAGGTATGGCTGAGTGTAAAAAGTCCTTAGAGGAAAGTGCCGGTGACATGGATAAAGCGATAAAAATATTGCAAAAAAGCGGATCAAAAATAGCTGATAAAAAATGCAATAGAGATATGGCTGAAGGATATATTGGATCTTATATTCATAGCAATGGCAAGGTCGGCGTTTTAATTGAAGTTGTTTGTGAAACTGATTTTGTCGCCAGAAACGAGGAGTTTAAAAAATTAACTCATGATTTGGCAATGCATATCGCCGCTCTTAATCCAGAATATGTTAATTGCGACGAAATAAATTCTGAAATAATAAAAAACAAAAAAGCAGAACTTTTAGAAGAGGTAAAAAAAGAAAATAAGCCGCCTGAAATAATGGAAAAAATAGTTGAAGGAAAAGTAAAAAAATATTTTGATGAAATCTGTTTAATGTCACAGCCATTTGTGAAAAATCCTGAAACGGCTATTGAGGAATTAGTAACTGAGAAAATCGCAAAATTGGGAGAAAATATAAAAGTAAAAAGGTTTGTGAGGTTTGAGATTTAAATTTTAAGACTGTGTATTTTCTGTCATTGCGAGGAGCGAGATTATCCGTAGGATAATTGGGCGACGAAGCAATCCCGTAACTACGCGCGATGAATTTAATCACGGGATTGCTTCGTCGCCTTCTCGTTCGCTACGCTCACTCAGGCTTCTCGCAATGACAGTTTGTTCGTAAAAATTAATTTTAAAATTGTATGATCGTAAGTCTAAAAATATTTCCGTGGAATGGATCTGTGATGTATGATTCTGGAAATTGGAATTTAGAAGTGGGCGATATGGTTATTATTAATGTTGATTCTGGAACTGAAATTGCTGTGGTTAAAGAAATCAATATAGAAGCAGAGACAAAAGAAGAAATACCTAAAATTATAAGAAAAGCGACTTCGGTTGATTTGAGGGCAGTTGAAAGAAATAATCAGAAATGTGTAGAAATAATAAAAACCTGCCGTGATTTAGTTAAAGAAAATGGATTGTCAATGAAAATAGTTGATGTCCATTTGAGTTTTGACGGAGGAAAAATAGCCTTTTCGTTTATTGCTGAAAGCAGAATTGATTTTAGGGGATTAGTAAAAAGTCTTTCAAGAAATTTTCAGAGGTCGGTAAGATTGCATCAAATTGGCTCAAGAGATGAAGCAAGGAAAAGGGGCGGATTTGGAATTTGCGGTTGCCAACTGTGCTGTGTAAAATTTTTAAAAGATTTACCGAGTGTTACAACCGAAGATGCCAGAGTTCAGCAGATGGAACATCGTGGAAGCGAAAGAATTTCCGGTTTATGCGGAAGATTAAAGTGCTGTCTGGGATTTGAAACAGAGCAGTATAGAGAACTTTTAAAAAATATGCCAAAGATTGGAAAGGTTGTTAAAGTTGACGGCAAAAAATGCGTAGTTACAGAAATAAATGCGTTGTCTCAAAAAGTCACTGTTAAATTTGAGGATGAAAACAAAAGAAAAGTATCTGTTAAGGATTTGAAATAGAGCTTAATGGATAAAATAATAATTTATAAAATAAAAATATGGAATTTGACATAGTTCCACAGATTGTAATAGTTTTTTCAATGGGAGTTATAATCCTTATTTTGGGAAAGAATATATCAAAAATAAAAGAAACCCCAGATGATTTTTTGTTTGAAAATAAAAGTGAAAAAAAAGAAAAGGAAAAATTTTTATATCTTTGCAAAAGATTAACAAGAAGAATTAACAAAGAAAAATACCAAGAAAAAGTTGGTTTATTCTGGGTTTGGTTTGAAAAAGTTTTGCGTAAATTAAGAATTAATTTTTTAAGGCTGGATAATAAAATCGTTTCTACTTTAGATAAAGTTAAAGAAAAAAATGTAGAGAATGAAGCTGAAGCTGAAAACAAAGACCAACAGCGGGAATTTGACAAGCCGGAGGATGACGACATAAAGCTGAAAGACGAAAATATGTATACAGACAATAAGGAGATTGAAAAAAAATCTGGCGATGATGACAGAAAAGCTGAAGATAGTCTTGATTTAGCAACAGAAGAGAATGATTTAACCGCTGTTAATATTGTCAGTGAGGAAAAAGATGAAAGCAGCAATAAAAACGACATTAAAACTGATGAATTAAATATTGGAGATAAAAATAAAAAAGGGAAAGAAGGAGAATACATTGATCTTATTTCGAAAAACCCGGTTGATATTAAGTCTTATTGGAAATTGGGAATAGTTTATTCTAGAAGAAAAAATTATAAAGACGCTATTTCCTGTTTCCGGCAAATTACAAAAATAGATCCGACTTATACGAAAGCTAAGAAAAAAATTGTTGATTTAATGGGAAGAATGAAGAAAAACAAAGACGGAAAATAAACATTCTGAAGGCGACATTAGCTAATGTCGCCTTCAGAATGTTTATTTTAGCAAAATGTATATTTTGCCGACTTAGCTCAGTGGTAGAGCAGCTGTTTTGTAAACAGCAGGTCGTCAGTTCGAATCTGACAGTCGGCTCAGAAATCATTTTAACATGCTTCTCGCCGTTGTAGCTCAGTTGGTAGAGCAGCTCCATGGTAAGGAGCAGGTCTGCGGTTCGAGTCCGCACAACGGCTCAACGGCTCAGGAAAAGAATACTGCAATTGATTTTGTGGTGTTTTTTTGTTGATTTTACGATGGTTTTGTGATATTCTGCACTTAGATACGAGGGATGTTCTGTTTATTGAAAGGAATTTGGATTTTTCTAAAGCTGAACGGAAGAACGGCAATCATCTTGCTGCAAGGCAGATTTAATAATATGAGTGATGAAAGGAAATTATTATACTAATCCCGATACTATTTTAGAAAAAGATTTATTATCAAGGCACTTGAAAATAAATTTAAAAAGCTTTAGAAATGCTTTAAAATAAGGGTTTTAGATTTTATTTAATTTCATCGCTCTTGCTTTTGGGAAATGGGGGAAGGAGAATGGGTTGAGTTTTTGGAAGAGTGATTTATAATTTTTATAAAGATATTATGTTTATAAAAAAATCACAATCAAAAATTTTAGATTATTTAGTGATGAAAAAGATTTTGAAGTAAAGAATATCAATATTCCAAATAGTCTAAATAAAGGTAGCGGTTTAACTTTGTTTGTTGGTGAAAACGGATGCGGAAAAACAACTCTACTTGATGCTTTTGTATTGTCCTTACTCTCATACAAGGCAGACGGTTTTTCATTAAGTGATTTTTTTAATCCAGATAAAAAAACAAATATTCAAGTATTTTCTGAGAAAGATTTTGAATATAAAGCCACAATGGGAAATATGAAATACAAAGCACAAGGATTTGCTTTTGAGGCAGGTATAAGATCAAGAGAAATAAAAAAATATCTGTCATCAATTATTGTAAATGATCAAAAATATATTCGGGCAGATGGAGAAACAAAGCCAGAAGACGGAAAGCCTGACTTGAGAGTGAGCGTAAATAATCCGTGGAGCGGTTCAAGATTTAACGAAAATGATATTTTGTTTTTAGATAAAAACCGCACTTACCAAATTTGTTCAGGTACTTATAATCCGACAAGATTTGATCGTTTAATGGAAGATTTCGATTTTCAATATCTGAAACAGGAAGATAATCCTATTAATTGCAACGAAAAATTAGGGAGTGTTTCAAATAATATTGAAAATGAATTTTTGCAAAATGCCATAAATAAATTTCAAGAAATAAGCGGAGAAAATATTTCTTTAGCCCATATAAATAATTGGACACCGCACAATAAAGCATTTTTTGGTATAGAAAAAGAAAATAAACAGCACATTTCATTGGATAATTTAGGATCTGGCTATGAAATGATTTTTTCTTTGCTTTATTCTTTTTATCTCTCACAACAAAGCGATAAACAACTAATAGTTTTTATTGATGAGCCTGAATTACATTTACACCCAAAACTTCAAGAAGACTTTGTAAAAATACTTTTAGAATTTTCAAAAACTGCACAAATAATTTTAACCACTCATTCGCCACTTTTTGTGAAACAGGTTTTATATAATGAGAAAGTGCAAGTTAATATTTTGAAAAAAGGAAATAACGAAGTAAAAATTACAAAAATCAAAGACAGAGTATTATCTTACTTGTCGTCAAATGAAATAAATTTTATTGCCTTTGGCTTGCCAACTGAAGAATATTATAATGAGTTATTCGAAGAATTGTATGAAAAATATAAACAAACAACAAATAATGAAAGTTTAAGTATTAAAGATTTTGACGTTCATTTTTTCCGGAATGATAAACAAGAATCCTCAAGTTATCCATACAATGGCATAATCAATCAAGTTAGTATTCACACTCATTTGAGAACACAAATTCATCATCGCGGAACTGCTGGGCAAGCAGACATTGCACAAATAAAACAATCTATTGAAAAAATGAGAACATTTTTAATTTAAAAAAAATAAATGCCCCAAATCTCAATTATAAAAAAATCAGATATTTAAGAAGCGCGCAGGTTTGACGCGGAGTGTTTTAAATCTGAATATTTAGAAATTAAGAGAGGAGTTAAATAATTTTATTTTTTAACAATGAAAAGGCATAAGATTTGGTATAAGAGAGAACTTTTTAAAAATCATTTCAAATCGTATAAGGATTGGGATAAATTTAATTCTCCTTCGGGAGATAAGCAGCCGGGGAGATACGCGGCGGATGTTTTGCAGTGTAAAAATCCGGAATGTCCGAGAGAGGGGATGACAATTAGCGAACACGAAGCGTTTTATTGTTTTGCCAGCCAGTCGTTTGTGAAAAGAGTTTATCTGAAAGTAGTTAGAATTACAAAGAAGAATGATAATAGCAATAGGACGTATACCTGTCCGTTTTGCGGAGATAGTGATGTCGGGGAGGCGTAATTCTTAAATTTTTTGCGTTTTTATCACGCCTCTTGATAAATTGTTTTATTTGTGTTAAGTTAAATTAAGTTAAAGCGGTTTGCTTTTGCAATCTTGCTTTTTTAATCTCTAATTTGTTATTATGTCACAGGATAGCCTAATTAAATTTCAATGCAGAAAATGCAAGCAGATTAATTATTATTCCACGAAGAATAAAAAGACAACCAAGAAAAAAATTGAATTAAATAAATATTGTCGTTTTTGTAAAAAACACACGGAGCATAGGGAGATGAAGGGAAAATAAATTGTTCTATTTGGAACTTTCTTATTTTTGTCATCTTGAAGGAGTCGCAACGACTGAGAGATCTCTGAGTTGTCTTAATATATACATTATTTTTGTATGGTATTATTTATAGATTTCTCACTCCATTGCGGTTCCGTTCGAAATGACAGGCTTATTCTATACATTTCCGGGAGCTTAGTTTAGCGGTAGAACTTCGGTCTCCAAAACCGACGGCGGGGGTTCGATTCCCTCTGCTCCTGCTGATAAAACAATTCCCTGTTTTAGGGGGTTGTTTTTTTTGTGGAAATTTTTTGGATTTAATGTTATTATTAAGATATTCAGATTTATGAATATATTACAAACCTAATCTGTTAACATCAAGAATGATTGGCGATTTAATCCTTATTTTTATTTTTGTTGTAATTTGGCAAAGAATTATCAAGCTCAGGAAAACTAATTTCAGAGAGTTTATTTTTGAACTCTCTATTTATTTAGCGGTTTTTTGTTTGAATTTAATTTTATATAAATTTTCTTCTCTGCTACTTTCTTTTATTTTTGACTTTGGTCTTTTTCCGAGTATTGTCGGAATTTTTGCTTTAAGCTTTATTATTTTTTATGTGATAGCTCGTTTTTCTGTATATTATTTTTTCAAGAAAAAACATTGGACTGTTGAAAAGCGAGAAAAAATAATCGACAAAGAGATGAGCTTTTTTGATTTTTTTATTCACAGTATGGAAGATTTTCAAAAAGCGTTTATCATATTCTTTGCAATTAATCTTGTTATAATCTTCACTTTACTCAATAGCTTTGTTGATGTTTTTACGCATCAGAAAATTTTGAATTATGAAAACAATAAAAACATCAATATTAAAGCTGAGTCTCTTATAAAAAACGCAAAAGGATCTTCTTTGGCAATAAAAAACCTTGAAGAAACTTTGGACTTTCTTAGTGTTGTTAATCCAAGAGCTTACGAAAAAATTGTCAAAAATACAAACGAATTCGTTTTTTCTTCAAGAAATATGAGGCCTGTTCTTGCCATGGCGCATATGCCGGCGAATTATATTGAAATTGATCCAATATTTTCCAAGCCGTTTAATTCAGTTGAAGACAAAATTTATTTTGCGTCTATTCTTGTTCATGAAGCCGAGCATTTGAAAAATTTTAAACCCAATGGAGGGCTTCTTGTGAATATTCCAAATTACGCTTATTTAAGCTTAAAATGCAATCCGTTAACCAACTATCAATATTTTACTGATATCAGAAGATCAATTTTTATATTCGGTGATGAATGGTGCGCGCAAGTAAGCGAGGTAAAATTTTTAAGGCAGTTTAATGTTGATTATAAGGGAGATTGGATAAGGCATTTTGAGGATAATTAAGATATAACAAGCTTTAATCAGTGAGAGAAAAAAATGATTTTTAAACCCAATGTTAATTCGCACAGAAGATTCAGCAATAGGTTTGTTATATTATTGTCATTTATTACTTTGATAATGATTTTGGCTATATATCACACTATTGAAAGTGCAAAAAATCCTCCAATAGCAAAAACTAATAAAACAGAATATGGTATTTCTGAAAAAATATCGCTTGAAATTGAAAACAAATTGCCGCAATCAATTGCAATTATGGGATGTAAGGCATTTATTGTTCAACAGAAACAAAATGGAACTTGGGTAAACAGTTCTAATGGACTATTTTGTAATCGTGATGAAGAATTTGGAATTTATACTAATCGAAAAAGTAAAATAGATTTTACACTAAAATATTCTGGTGAATATCGAATATTCATTGATTATAAGATGATAGCATCTGGCAGATATAATAATAGTATCAATAAAAAGCCATCATATCTTCCAAAGCTTTATTCGAATGAGTTTAGTGTAAAATAATTGAGTATCGTTTGTTGTTATAAGTAGGGGAGTTAAGTTCAAATTTTTAAGGCAGTTTAATGTTGATTATAAGGAAGATTGGATAAGGCATTTTGAGGATAATTAAATTTTTAATAAAATTGTAATTACTAAATAAAAAATATGATTAATTTAATGGGATTTGATTTAACCGTTATTTTTTCTTTTGTTGGATTGGTATATCTTTTATATGCCACAATTGATTATCTTGGAAACAAGCTTTTTAATTTTCGGATATTCAAGCCGAGGAAATTTATTAAGGAAGTGTTGTTAATTAATATAGGTTTTGTCACTTTTGTTTTAATAGGTATTGTAGAAATGACTATAACAGGAACAAAAGGTCCAAACGATTATCTTGGGCTATTTGGGTATCTGTCCATGACTGTCTTAGCGGGTTCTGTTATGGCTCCTTGGTTTTATCTTCCATTATTAGCATTTTTATTAGCATTTTCTTTGGTAGTTTTAAGGATCTATCAGTATATTTTCAGAAAATCTCAAAAAAGTAAAATAGTTTGGATGATGGGATTAATAACAGCAGTTGTTTTTGTTAGTTTTAGCCTTGGAGTTTCTGATTATAGAATAGTGTTGTGCCAGTTAAAATATGAAAATTTAGGTAGAACAATAACAAGCTCAGAACTTATTGGAAGAGAATGTGCAAGAAAAATAGCGGTTGAAAATAATGAAGTGGAAGTATGCGGAAAATTTGGAGATCCAGGTGAATGCTATTATGAATTTGGAGTAAAACTGAACGATAAGTCTCTTTGCGATAAAATTGAAGAGGAAAGTGAATACAAATTTTATGCTTCTGACTGTTATTCTGAAGTTGCTCTAAATACAAAAGATTCATCTTTATGTAAAAAAATTAATAATCGCATGAATATTAGAAGATGTTTTATTAAAACAGCTGATCTTTCTGCCGCTGCTAAAAACGCTATAGAAAAAGGAGAGCCGCAACTTTGCGTTCAAGAAAAAAACCATGAAGAAATGGACAGGTGCTATTATGATTTTATTAAATTTTATTATGATAATACCGATCTCTATATGGACTTAGATTGTTACCTTCAGAATTATATTGATCCGAAATGTATGTATAATTCTGAATATTGTAATTATGAAAAAAAGATTGAATGCTATGACTTTTTTGCCAAAAGTCCGAGAAGCGAGAAAGGTAAAAAATATACAGCGGAATCGTTTATTGAATTATGTAATAATATTAAAAATCGGGATTTATATGATAAATGTTACAAATTCAAAAAAGTGGATATTTCCACATATGATTCTTCGGGTCAAGTCAGAACAACATTTCCATAAACAATGCTTTGAAATTTTACAAATTATACTTTCACTATGCTCGCAAAAGAAAAGATAATTCAAAGACCTATTATAGCTAAATTTTTAAATAAACTTATGAAAAAATCACTGTATTTACTTTTTAGTATTTTAGTCATATTCTATCCCTCTATTGTGTTTGCTGTCCCACCACCCATAGAAGAAGTTGTCCGCTCCTTTTTGTTGTTTATTTTAGGAATAATGATTTTAGCAATTGTTATATTTTATATAGGATGGATTAAGAAAATCAAAATTCTTGAATATCTCGGACTGTTGATTTTTGTTTTATTCTTGTTGAGCATTTTTCAAAACAGTATATTTATTACATGGTTTATTGTATCCTTTATTCTATTTTTAGTTGGTTGCGTGGAAAAAAATAAAATAATAAAATATTTAGGAATAGCGCTACTATCTATTTGGATTTTCTTTATTGTATTAGTATCAATATAAATATCCGAAAAAATATAAAAATTTAATCAATAGAATTTTCTGATGCTTGCATCGGTTGGAGTTATCAAAAGGAATTTTTTCTCTTGATATTTTGCCAACTTGCTGCGAGGTTATTTATCACAATAAGTATGCTTCTAAAAGAAAAAATAATTCAAAAAATAAAATATTTATTGCCAGTTATATTTTTTGTTATCTTATTCATTGTTTTATATTCAATTATTTCAAATCTGTCTAATAAAGAAGAAGGAGATAGAAAAAAGCAAAGTGATAGTTTATATAGTCAGGCAGACAGAATTGACGATAAAATCGATGGCGATGGCGATGGGCTGGGCGATAAAGTTGAGTTTATTTTAGGGATTGATCGATATTCAAAAGATTCAGATGGCGATGGATTTTCTGATTATGACGAGTTGAAAAACGGGCATAATCCTTTTCTTGTTTCTTCGCGGGATGAATTAAGTAGCGAAATAAAAGCTGAAATCCAAGAAGTTTTATTCAGCGGGGAAGAAATTAATTTTTCAAGATTAGAGATTATAAGAGACGGATTAGAAAAACAGATATCAGAAAAATTGTGTCAAAATAGCAATTCTTCTTATGAGGATTTGAGCGATAAAGATAAGGCGAGAGATTCTATAAAATTAAAAAATCCTTGTATGTGTTCAAAAGTGATTAACATAAAGGATAGAAATGATTGTTTTTCTGTCTTAGGTGCTTTGGTTAATGACGAATCTTTATGCAGTTATATTTCAGAAGAGGGAAGAGAAGAAAAAAATGGTTTCTATTTCAAGTTTATGAAAGATGAATGTTTTCGTAATCTAATGTCGGTAACTTCAGATGAAAAATATTGTTTTAAAATTAGCAAAGAAAGCAGAATAACTAGTTGTCTGATAGCGTTAATTTTGAAAACAAAAAGATATGATCTTTGCGATTCTATAGAAAATTTAGATGAAAGAGATGAATGTTATTGGACTGTCGCGATTTTTTCAAAAAATAAAAAACTTTGTGATAAAATTAGTCCTGATAATAAAAGTGGAAATGATCGAGAGGGTTGTATAGGTTTGATAAAAAAATCTCCTCTTTAATTTTTTAAGAGCTTGTCAATATGTAACATTTCATAATTTCGCCAGAGTGTGCTTCGAATGTACTTGAAAAAAGATGAAGAATAGTAAGCTATGCTGAAACTTTTTTCAAGTACAGATGGTGTGCAGGCTGAATGAAATTTGAAAGATTATATATTGATAAGTTCTAAGTTTAAGTAACTAATAAATAAAAATGAAAAACAATAAAGCAATTATTTTAGCGTTATTATTGATCACCGTTCTTTCTTTTTCTGGATGCTCAATCAGGAAAGTTGAGGAAGAAGCGGAAAATAAATCACCAGAAAATACAAAAGGCTCCAGTCAGGAGACTGGAGCCAACGAGAGATTTGAAGATATTGATACGGATGGTGACGGTTTGCTTGATTCCGAAGAAGAGAAATTAGGAACGGATAGAAACAATCCCGATACAGACAACGACGAACTAAATGATTTTGATGAGATAAAGAAATGGAAAACAGATCCGCTTAATTCTGATACGGATGGAGATGGTTATCTTGACGGGCAGGAAGTTGAGGGTGGATATGATCCATTGGGTCCCGGACAGTTGGATTCTGATAGTGACGGACTTGGTGATGTTGATGAAAAAAATGCAGGAACTAATCCCGAAAAATATGATACAGACGGTGACGGATTCAGTGATAAGGATGAAATTGACGCAGGACGCGATCCATTAGTAATGGAATAGCGAGAAGGTTGTAAATAAGCAAAGCGAATAATTTATCCCTAAAGATTTTAATATTATTTATTCTACCCGGCTTTAGCCGAGGGTCTATGATACTTTAGTATCGTGAGTTTTCAAAAGCGCTTGAAGCTAAAGCCGAGCAGAATATTGCTTGCGCCTGCCTGCTTGTCCGGCAGGCAGGTTCTGAAATAAATAAGAATGACAGGTTTTTGTGGGCGAGTTAAGGTGAGAAAGTTTTGTTAGAGTTAATTACATATAATTTATTAATTTCCAAATGAACCAGCAATATAAACTTATTACAAAAATTATCTCGCAAAATAAAATTCTTTTCGCGATGTTTTTTGTTTTTAGCGCGCTTCAATCCGGTTTGCTTCTTCTGGTTCCGTATTTTA
>DAOWHY010000035.1 GCA_030641185.1 Candidatus Moraniibacteriota bacterium
AAAGAGGGCAAACATAAAACTAATCGCCGTTGATGAAGCGCATTGCATTTCTGAATGGGGGCACGATTTTCGTCCTGATTATCGCAATCTTAAACTTTTCAAAAGCCAATTTCCAAACGTTCCTATTATTGCGTTAACCGCTACTGCCACCCCAAGAGTCCGGGAGGATATTATCAAACAGCTTTCTTTAAATAATTCCAAGCCATTTATTTCCAGTTTTGACAGGGAAAACCTTATGATGATTGTTACCAGGAAGAGAAGGGCTTTTGACAAACTTTTAAAACTTATTCAGAAACATAAAAATGAACCAACAATTATTTATTGTTTTTCCAGAAAAGATACGGAAAATATCGCGATGAGTTTACAGGCGGAAGGTTTTAACGCTTTGCCGTATCACGCGGGACTTAACAATGAAACGCGAAAGAAAAATCAGGAGCTGTTTATCAAAGACGAGGTTTCAATTATTGTTGCGACAATTGCTTTTGGAATGGGAATTGATAAGCCGGATATTCGCTTGATTATTCATTATACATTTCCCAAAACAATTGAAGGATATTATCAAGAAATCGGAAGAGCAGGGCGAGATGGATTGCCGAGTGAGTGCGTTTTGTTTTATTCTTACGGAGACGCGCGAAAGCACGAATTTTTTATTGATCAAATGGAAGATGTTGTTGAGCAGGAAAAATGTCGGGAGAAATTAAAACAGGTTATTGAATATTGCGAGACAGTGATTTGTCGCAGAAAATATGTATTGAAGTATTTTGGCGAAGATTATGTTTTTCCTGACAACAAAGAAACAGACCGCGATGAAAATAAAAAAGGCTGTGGAGCTTGTGATGTTTGTTTAAATCCGAACTTGTTATTTGACGCCACGGAAATTTCTCAAAAAATTCTTTCTTGCGTTATTCGCACCGGAGGCAGATTTGGAAGAAATTATGTTGCCGATGTTCTTTTGGGCAAAAAATCTCAGCAAATTCTTGATAATCAACATAATAATATTTCTGTTTTTGGAATTGTTCAGGATTTTAATAAAGACGAAATCAATCATTTTATGAAATCTCTCGTCTCTCTCGGTTTTCTGCGGGTAGATTCGGGAAAATATCCTACGATCTCAGTTGCTCAAAAGGGAATTCAATTTTTGAAACAAAAAGAGTTGATAGAATTACCGAAAATGCGCGAAGATATGGAAGAGCGGGAAGAAAGTATTTCAAGGCGAAAAATGCGGTATGACTTTGATTTGTTTGAGAAATTAAGAATTTTAAGAAAACAAATCGCTGATGAAAATAAGGTTCCTCCTTTTATGATTTTTAGCGATGTCTCTTTGCAGGAAATGGCGCATTATTTCCCTGTTGATAAAAATAATTTTTCCAAAATTGAAGGTGTGGGAAGTAAAAAGTTAGAAAGCTTTTCGGAATTGTTTTTAGATGTTATCAATAATCATATCAAAGAAAATAATCTCCAGTCTATTGAAATCCCAAAACGCATTCAGAACAGGAGTATTGGCGGAAGAGCAGGCCTTATGTTTCCTGAAAGATATATTAGGACAAAAGAGATGCTTTCCAAAAAACTTCCTATTCTAGAGGTTGCGAATAAGCAAGGGTTTAAATATGGAACGATCGTCAGGCATATTGAAAAACTGATTTTAAATGGCGAAGATATTAATATTGATTATCTTAAACCGTCACAGGAAAGGTTGGAAAAAATAAAGATCGCATTTGAAAAATGCGGCGACGAAAAACTAAAACCAGTTTTTGATTTTTTAGATGAGGAGTATTCTTATGATGAGATTAGACTGGGGAAGTTGTTTTGGAAATAAAAAAATTGGAGGATTAGATTTTAGAAATAAACAAAAGGTTTAAGTTAGAGACATTGAACCAACGACAAAATACTGTTCTAAATTTTGCATTAAGGTTCCACAGCTCTGTGGAGACTATGGAACCAGCGATGTCAAAAAAATTGGCGTTTATTTTTATTTATTGGTATAATAAAGCCATAACAAAAAATCAAAAGATTTTGGAGGTTTTGTTTCTATTTTTTAATTATGCGTTTGCGTTTGTAGATGAAAGATAATATTTAATAGTATAAATTAAACCTAAAACAACAAAGATTCTGAAACAAGTTCAGAATGACAGATTTTTAATGTTTTAAAAAATACATGCCGGAAGTTTTGGAAAAACTTTTTCGTTCTAAAGCTGAAATTAAATTTTTGCGGTTGTTTTTGAATAATCCGGATAAGGAATATCTTTTAAGCGAGGCGGCTCAAAAATCAAAAATAAATTCAGCGACAACTCGAAAAGAAGTTAATAATTTAGCGAAAATTAAATTTTTGCTTTCCAGAAAAAAAGCCGGAAAAATATATTATCGCGCGAATCACGAGTTTATTTTTTATGACGAATTGAAAAAAATAATTTTTAAAACAAGTCCCACTTCGTCAGATAAAATCAAATCACAAGTATTGAAATTAGGACAGGTCAGATTTCTATTAATTTCCGGCGTGTTTATAAATTCCGACAAGAGTAAAGTTGATATTATGATCGTCGGCGAGCATCTCAATAAAAGCAAGTTAAAAAGCTTCCTGTCTGTGATTGAAGCGGAAGCCGGCAAAGGGATAAACTATGTTTGTATGAGCACAGATGAATTTAGATATAGGAAAGGAATGTTTGATAAATTTGTGATCAATATTTTAGAAGGGCCTCATAAAATTTTAATAGATAGGATGAAAAATATTTAAATATTTAAATTGTTAAATTGTTATGTATGGCACAGCAATGAATTAATGAGTTATAATAATAATTTAACAATGTAACAATGTAATTTTAAATTCATGGAGAATAAAAAACAAAAAACAATTTATCTAAATGCGGATGATGAAATTAATTTTATAATTGATAAGATTAAAAAATGTGAAGCAAAAGAAATTACGCTGATTATTCCTGAAAGCGCTATGGTTCTTCAAAATCTAATAAATCTCAAGGTGCTTAGGATGAACGCGAAAGAACTTGAAAAAGATATTTCAATAGTTACTATTGACGATGATGATTATTTTGAGACAGGAAATAAAATTGGAAATCGATCAAGTTCTATAAAGAATTTAATAGATGAATCAGATGAAGAATTAAATAAGAAAAAAGAAAATGAAAGTGATGTTCCAAGTGTTTCTTTTGTTAAAAATCTGGAAAATAAAAAATCTGAAAGTAAAACTGAAATGCGTGATATAATAAAAAAGAAAGAAATCAATACTGATGGCGCTGATAGCGCAGTCAAAGAAATAAGGGAAAAAAAAGAAGAGAGCTTGCTTCAACAAAAAGAATTTAGTCAAAATGGAATTGAAAACGCAGAAAATAATAAAAACATAAATATTAGCAAAGTGAATGACTTTGAAAAATCAAAAAAACAGAGTAGGAGAAAAATAAATTTACTTCCGTCGCTAAGCTCAAGGTTTTTTGCCGGGTTTATCATTGTTTGCTTTACTACTGTTCTGGTAATTTTAGGGTTTGTGCTTCCTAAGTCAGATATAGTTATTACCTTGAAAACAGAAGCGTTAACATACGATTTTGAATTTGTGGCCGATGAATTAATAAATAAAATTGACTCAGTAAGCGATAAAATTCCGTCGGAAAAAATAGATATTATAAATGAAGAAAGTGGTAATTATCCAGCCACGGGAAAAAAGCATATTACAGAAAAAGCGGTAGGGAAGATTACAATTTATAACGAGTGCTCCACTGGTTCGCAAACTTTAGTCGTTAATACTAGATTTCTCTCTAAGGAAGGAAAAATATTTAGAATAAAAAAAGCAGTTAAGATAGCTGGTTTTACTAAGCCTGAAGATAAAATTATTCCAGGAAGTGTTACGGTGGATGTTGTAGCTGAAGGGTCTGGCGAAAATTATAATATAAATAGTACATCTTTTACTATACCTAGACTCCAAGAATTAAATAGTTGGAAATTCTCCTGTCTTTATGCTAGATCAGAACAAGCAATGTCTGGCGGAGTTGATAGGGAAGTCTTATATTTTTCAGACAGCGATTATCTTACAGCCAAAGAAAAACTTGTAAAAATTGCAAAGGAAAAAAACGAGAAAGAATCTTCGGAGAAATCTTCAGACAAATATGTGCTGTTAGAAAATTTGGAACAGAACGAAGAAGTTAAAATTGAAGATGATGTTAAAGTTGGCGATATTGTTGATAGTTTTCAAATGACCGTTTCAGTAAAAACTACAGCTCTTTTTGCGACTAAAGACGATCTTGACGATTTAATAGATGAAAAAATCAGTTCAGATTTGAGTGATGATATAGAACTCGTTGAGGGAAGCAGAAAATGGGAAGTTGGAGAAATAAATAAAGATGAAAATGGAAAAATGTCTATACCCGTTTCTGTTATCCAGAATTCAATTGCCAAAATTGACATTGATAAAATAAAAAACGAAATAGCTGGAAAAAACGAATTGGAATTACGAAAGTATTTTATTAACATAAAAGGAATTAAAGCAACGGATGTGGGTTTCTGGCCGTTTTGGGTAAAAAGTATTCCATCATCTTTGGATAAAATAAATATAACTATTGACATAAATAGTTCTATGTAGTAGACTGCAAAAGTAGTTGATTCGTGTCATAGTGAGCTTGTCGAACTATGATAGGTTGGATGAGTCTGTTATCCTTCGACAAGCTTAGGATGACGAATAAAAGTAAATATTATTTTAAAGTATCAAGCTCAACTAGTGATACTAGTTGTTGTTTTGTTTACGAATAAAAAATAGAAACTAATGGAAACTTGTAGAAACTGGTTGAAATTAATTGTCTTTAGAAAACAACAATTTAATTTCCATTAATTTCTATGAGTTTCTATAAATTTCTATTTATAGTAATAGTAATAGTTGTTTTGAAAATAAATAAAATTGTGAAAACATCAAAGTTTATTAATTTTGTAATTTATGAAAGAAATAATACAAGTAGAAGGAAGCGTAACTGAAGTTTTGCCTGGAACAAAATTTAAAGTGCAAATTGATGATGGACATGAATTGCTGGCTCATATTTCCGGTAGAATGAGAATGAATTATATAAAGATATTACCGGGAGATAAAGTGGTTGTTGAGATGAGTCCTTATGATTTGACAAAAGGAAGGATTGTGAAGAGAGGGTAGCAATAGAAATTTATAGTAATTAAATTGTTGTTTTCTAATTATAATTTATTTTTTGCCTTAAATCCTGGATTCCTGCCTCCGCAGGAATGACAAAAACTGCGTTTTTCGGAGGTTCCTAAAGACAATTAATTACAATTAGTTGCTACAAATTTCTATAAGTTTCCATTTACTATTTGAGTTGATATGATTGATGGAGATAAAAATTTTTGAGAAAATTTGTTAATGTTTAACAAACAAAATAATATGAAAGTAAGAGCTTCGGTTAAAAAATTTTGTGATAAATGTAAAATAGTTCGGCGTAAAAAAAGAGTTTATGTTGTTTGTTCTAATCCAAAACATAAACAGAGACAAGGATAAATAAGTATTAAGCATCAAGTAGTAAGTAGTAAGCAAGATAAATATTTATGTTTAGTGCTTAATACTAACTACTTAATACTAATTACTAACAAATGCCAAGAATTTTAGGAGTTAATATTCCAGAAGAAAAAAGAATAGAAGTTGCTTTAACTTACATAAGTGGTGTGGGCGTTTTTTCTAGTAGAAAGATTTTAAAATCGGCTAATATTAATCTTGACAAAAGAGCAAAAGAGATCACTCTTGAGGAAGTAAGTAAAATCCAAAAGATTATTGAAAAAGAATATAAAACGGAAGGGGAGCTCAGGCGGATTATTATGATGAATATTAAGAGATTGAAAGAAATAGGATGTTATAGAGGAACAAGGCACTCTAAGGGATTGCCGACAAGAGGACAAAGAACTAAAACAAATAATAGAACGGTAAGAGGAAATGTCAGAAGAACGGCTGGGAGCGGAAGAAGTAATGCTAGTGAGAAAACATAGAATGTTATATTACTAAATTATTCGTCATTCCCGCGGAGGCGGGAATCCAGTTAATCTCAATGAATAATATTTATTGTATGATTTTGTTAAGTGAGACTAACTGGATCCCAGACATTTTTTCTTACGCTTCGCTTCAGAAAAAATTCTGGGATGACAAATAAATTTTTATAATAATAAATAAAATGGGAAAAAGAAGAGTAATAAAAATTGGGAGTAAGGATGGGGATGGATCTAAAAATGCTTCTGGAAAGGCGTTGAAAAAGACCAAAAGAAAAAATGTTGCGAAAGGGAAGATTCATATCAAATCAACTTATAATAATACAATTGTTACGCTAACGGATTTGAGCGGAGGTTTGATTGCTTGGTCCAGTGCTGGTCTTTTAGGTTTTAAAGGAGCTAAAAAAGCAACGCCATACGCAGCTACTAATATTGTCAATTCTTTGTTTGAAAGAGTGAAAAAAATAGGACTTAAAGAAGTTGATGTTTATGTAAAAGGAATTGGCAGTGGCAGAGAGTCTGCCGTCAGGGCGATTGCTTCTAATGGAATTAATATTGTTTCCATAACCGATACGACACCAATTCCGCATAATGGCTGCCGACCTCCGGGACCGAGGAGAATGTAGGGAGTAAAATTTTGTAATTTTTAATTTTGTAATTTTTAAATAAATCTTAATTTTCAATTTCTAAATTTATTTTTTAAAGAAATGAATGATAGGTAAATTTAAAAATTTGGTCATTAAACATTATTTTAAAAATTAAAAAGTATAAAATTAAAAATTTAAACAATGTTGATACTGGAAATTCTGTAACAAATAATAAGACAAGCAAAGTATCACTATAATATATAATAAACTGTCTATGGCTAGAGATTTAAGTCCAAAATGTAAAAAGTGTAGAAGAGAGGGAAAGAAGCTTTTCTTAAAAGGCGAGCGTTGTTATGGCGTAAAATGCGCGATGATTAAGAGACCATACGCGCCAGGAGAGCATGGGCAAGCAAGAAGAATGGGTCTTTCGGAATACGGAATTCAGTTAAGAGAAAAGCAGAAAGTCAAAAGAACATATGGGATTTTAGAAAAGCAATTTAGAAAATATTATGAAATGGCCAGTAAAGCAAAAGGTAATACAGGAAGCCTGTTGTCTGGTTTATTGGAGAGAAGATTAGACAATGCCGTCTACCGTCTTGGATTAGCGGATTCAAGGAATAAAGCGAGACAATTAGTTAATCATGGACATTTTTTGCTGAATGGAAAAAAAGTGGATATACCCTCTTGTCTTGTAAAAGAGGGCGATCTAATCTCAATCAAAAATGAAAACGGAGCTTGTTTTCAAGATTTAAAAAAGACATTAAAGAACTACAAAACCCCGTCTTGGCTATCTTTGGAATATCAGAAACTTCAGGGTAAAGTTATCTCTTTGCCAGTTGCCAAAGAAATTGATATTGATATTGATATTCATTTAGTCATTGAACATTATTCTAAAGCATAAAGTTATATTGCTAAATTGTCATATTGTTAAATTATTACGCATAGCGTAATAGTATGGCAAGGGACAATTTAACAATTTAACAATTTAACAATTTAATTTAAAAAATATGCAAAAAATAACATTGCCAGAAAAACCAAAAATAATAAAGCAGGAAGGCAACTTTGCAATTTTTGAAATCAAATCATGTTATCCTGGATACGGAATGACCATAGGAAACGCTTTAAGAAGGGTTCTTCTTTCTAGTTTAAGCGGATCAGCTATAACTGCCATTAATATTAGCGGAGTAAATCATGAATTTTCCACCATTCCCGGAATAGCGGAAGATGTTGTAGAAATAGTGCTTAATCTTAAAAAAGTAAGATTTAAAATGCATACAGATGAACCTGTAAAATTGACTCTAAGGACTAGTAAAGAAGGAGAAGTAAAGGCGTCGGAGATTATAGCTACAAGTGATGTTGAGGTGGTCAATAAAGATGCTCATATTGCAACCGTAAACGATAAAAACAGCAAGTTGGAAATGGAAATCAGAGTGGAAAGGGGAATAGGATATGTGCCGATTGAGCAGCAAAACAAGGAAAAACTTGAAACAGGAAACATATCTATAGATTCTATCTTTACTCCTGTAAAAAAAGTTAATTTTAAGGTTGAAAATATGCGTGTTGGTAAATTGACCAATTATGATAAACTTATTCTTGAAATAGAAACTAGCGGAGAAATAACACCAGAAGAAGCATTTAAAAAAGCAACTAAACTGTTAGTTGATCATTTCAATTTATTCAGAGAAGTAATAGAAGAAAAAGTTGAAGATAAAGAAAAAGAGGATAAAGAAAAAAAGGAAGTTATAAAAAAAGAAAAGTCAGTTAAGGAAAAAAAGATAGAAAATGAAGAAAATGAAAAAGAAAAACAGGAAGATGTTTTAAAAACGCAAGTTGAAAGCCTCAATCTTTCTCCTAGAATTTTGAATATTTTAAACGATGGTAAAATAAAAAGTGTCAGTAAGCTTGTTAAAAAATCAGAAGAAGATTTAAAGGTATTGCCTGGAATGGGAGATAAAGGAATAAAAGAAATTAAGAAAGCATTGGGAAAATTAGGATTGACTCTGAAAATATAATAGAATGATAGAAATTTAATAAGGACAACTATGAAGCATAAAATAAAAGGAAGACAATTTAAGAGAAGCAAATCACAAAGAAAAGCTTTGTTGAAACATTTGACAGAAGCGCTTGTTTTACATGAAAAAATTACGACAACAACAGCTAAAGCAAAAGAGCTTTCGGTTTATGCGGAGAAGTTAATTACGACGGCGAAGAAACAAAATCTTTCTTCGGCGAAAGCGATTCACGATATCTTAGCGGATAAACCAGCGAAGAAAATGATCAATGATATTTCTAAAAAATATAAAAGCAGAAACGGCGGATACACGAGAGTTATAAAAATCGGGGAAAGAAAAGGAGATGTCGCGGAGATGGCGATTATAGAATTGGTGTAATAATTGGAGTTCATTTTTTAGAGTGTAGGAAGAGTGTAGAAAGTTTAATTTAAATAGAATTAGAAATTAATTGAAATTCGTAGAAATTTATAGAAATTAAGTCGTTGCTTTCTAAAAACAATTAGTTTCAACAAGTTTCTGTGAGTTTCCATAAATTTCTATAGCTAATATAATTATGTCAGTAAATAAAGATAATAATAGAACAAACAAAATAAAAAAGCCAGAAAGGGATTGGCATCTTTTTGATGCGCGAGAGGAAAGTTTTGGGAGGATGGCTTCAAAAATCGCTGTTTTGTTGAGGGGGAAAAATAAAGTGGATTTTGCTCCGCATATAGACGGCGGGGATTATGTTGTGGTAACAAATTCCGATAATTTGAAATATACGGGAAATAAAGGCGAGGGGAAAATTTATTACAGATACAGTGGTTATATGGGCGGACTAAAAGAAATAAATTTAAAAGATAAAATTAAAAAAGATTCCAGAGAGGTGATTAAAATAGCAGTTTACGGAATGTTGCCAAAGAATAAATTAAGAGACGAAATGATTAAAAGACTGAAAGTTTACAAAGACGAAGATTATTTAGAGAAAGATAAATTTTAGATATAAATTGTTAAATTGATTTCTACCCGGCTTTAGCCGAGGGTCGGCGAGGTTTTAACCTCGCGGGAAAAATATATAAACAAATATAAAATCGTTTGAGATTAATTTTTCAAAATTAGATTTCATAATGCATAAAATATAAATTTATTGAATTAAATCTCGTGAGGTTAAAACCTCATTGACCGTGCGCTAAAGCGCCGTAGAAAAAATCTAAATTATGTAACTATGAGTGAAGATAATAAAGAAAAAACTAAGGGAAAGTATTTTTATGCGACAGGCAGAAGAAAATCCTCTGTTGCCAAGGTTAGAGTTTATGATGAAGCAAAAGAAAAAGGCATTACAATAAACGACAAGGATTATAAAGAATATTTTATGAAAAATAATATTCTTATTGAAAAAATAAACTCTCCATTAAAGCTTTTAAATTTTGAAGGTAAGTTTTTAATATCTGTTAAGGTCCTCGGCGGCGGAGCGAATGGTCAGGCAGAAGCTGTGAGATTGGGAATTGCCAGAGCGCTTCTTTCTATGAATGGGGATTTTAAAAAAGAATTAAGAGCCAATGATTATTTAACAAGAGATCCGAGGAAGGTTGAAAGAAAGAAGCCTGGGCTGAAGAAAGCAAGAAGAGCTCCGCAGTGGAAGAAGAGATAGAATTAAAATTATTAGAAATTTAAAAAACCGCTTGTTGATGAGCGGTTTTTTTGTTTTGTTTTTCTTAAAATATTTATTCACAGTTTTTCACTTTATAAAGCGTATTTTTTGTGCTATAATATTGAGATATTAAGAGGAGAAGATAAAAAGTTCTTTCAAAAAACAAAACAAAAAATATGTCTCTTGAGTTTTTCAGAGACAGTGTTGAGTTTTCTGATTTTAGTTTAGAAAATTCTGCACTGTCTCTAATAAGGAAGTGAAATAAAAAAATAATGTTTTATTTCCAATGAATTAAGGGGCGGACGGAGATATAAAATGAAAACCAAAAGAATAGGAACAATAGTGGTAGCAATGCTATTACTAACATTGCTTTGCGCAATGGTAACACCAGTAGCTGCGTATAGCTACAATGGGGAAGCAGCAGCGAATTATGCGTATAACAACGCATATAACAATGTGCCAGGAACATATGTTTTTAAGAACGGTGGCGGTGATTGCACTAACTTTGCATCGCACTCTCTTCAAGCTGGAGGGTGGAGAGAAATCGGAGGTTGGTCGTATATCAGCAGTGATGTTTGGTTTTATGATTATCCCTATAGGTATGGTTATAGTCACACTTGGACTGTTGCTGATAGATTCTATGATTTTCTCGCAGCACATAATAATAGAGCATATCCAGTTTCGGTGAAATATAGAAAGCATCTGTTACAAAAAGGCGATATTGTCCAGATAGACTACAAAGACAAATACGGGAATTGTGGATACTGGGATCATACAATGATTGTTACCGATAAAAATGGTAATGATCCATTGATGTCATATCATTCAGTAGGAGAACCAAGCCAAACTGGAGTGAGAAACAAATCTCTTACGGAGATAATGAATGATAATTCAGATGCTCGTTTCCTTGGCTGGCGAATTCGCAGTACCTATTACTATTGAAATTGCTAAGCAGTAATTTTAGTAGTATAATTGGGGGTAGATAATAATAAAAACAAAGAACTTTATTATTGTCTACTCTATTTTTTTAAAATTATTTATTGTAGTGAACAATTTAACAATTATCAAAAAAGTAATAATAGGAATGTTGTTAGTAGTAGTTTTTTTGGTGGTAGCAAAAGTAATTCTAAATGAGCGTCGTTTAAAACAAAGCGAGCAGCGGTTTTCTGAATGCTTTAATCAAATTCCAGAAAATCCAGATCCTGAAGATGTCATGGGTTTGAGTTTGGCAAGTTTGTCTGCTAATGAAGAAAAAGAGATACAAGAAATTATTAGAAAAGCATTTGAAGGACAATGGTTATATCGTTATTGTTATAAGGATGAAGATGAAATGGATGATCTGATAGAAAATTTGTATATTTCAAAGGAGTATCAGCAATTTAAAAGAGAAATTAAAGAAGAATATAAATATATCAGTCGCGAAAATAGTTTGGAAAATATTTCTTATTCTCTTGAGAAAATGAGATTTAGCAAACCAAGAAAGTATAAAGATCTTGATGACAGAATTGGAATAATAGCTGGGAACGGTAATATCCATTATTTCCTATTCAAAAAAATTAATGACCAATGGAAAATAGAAAAAGAAATATGGCATATAAAACCTTGTTTTCTTGATGAGACATTCTCTATTGTTGGTTCAGGTCTCTGACCTGAACCAGATATTTCTTAGGAAATAATTAAAAAACTTATATCTTTAATGATCTTATAATTTGTGAATTTAAGAATGATGTTTGGTTATAGATAGGTTAAAGAAATAAAAGGTTCAGGTCGGGAGACCTGAACCAACAGTAAAGGAACTGTTTATAAAACAGTTCCCACAATAAGTGTCAATCCCTAATATGCGACAAAATAAAATTTATCGTATTTTCAGGGCAGACACATAGGTCTGCCCCTACGATGATAATAAAATAATAAAAAATCCTGCTATTTTGGCAGGATTTTTTTAACTCTTATTCCTCCTCTAAATCAACCGAAATCAATCTACCATCCTCCACATAATAAACAGAGTTATTGTCTCGGGAATAAAAAATATCATTATTCTCCAATTCTAAAACATCAAAAACATTTACTTTATCTCTATTGTCAAATTCTATAAATTTAAAAATATCGTCTTCTTTATAAAATAAATGTTCCTCGTCTATGTATAACGAAATATTATTTATCTCGTTGCTGTATCTTGTGATTAACTCGTTTTCAAATTTTTCCTTATGAGGTTGTGAAAGTTTCTCTTTTAGATAATATATCCAAATTTCGTGGTTACTATAATAAATAATTCGTTCATTATAATTTGTGAAATAAGCATTCTTTACTTGAGAATTTATAAAAGTTATCTCGTTTGTTTTACTGATAAAGTATAACTCTCCAGACCAAGATAAAATTAGATAAGCGTTGTCGTTTGACTTTATTATTCTTGCCGGCGATTGAGTGTCAAAATCATTCGGCATTGTTGAAACAATTTTTGCTTCTGATAGATTATCCAAACTGCTGACATATAAAACATAATCATTTTTTTTGAAATAATATAAATAATCCCCATGGACCAAGAATCCAGACACATTTTTCAGCACTCTTTTCGAAACTAATTTTTTATAATCAAATTCATACAGTATATCATTCTTATCATTTTTTAAGTAAAACAGAGATTCACCAAAGTCAAAATTATATTTATTTTTAACTTTTGAAATTTCATTAAAAATAAAACTGACATCAGATATTTTATTTTTATTTTCAAAATCAATTAAATACCAAAAAAAGCTGTTGTTTTCGCTTATTTTAGCGATTATCTTTGTATCATCATTTGACCAAATAATGTCGTCAAGACTAAAATTAATATCGTTCTTTTTAAATGGCGCGTTATTAAAATTCGCGATTATTTTTACTTCTTCATCTTTTGATTTTGAATTAATGTCAAACAAATTTAAATTATTTTGATTTCTGTAAACGACTTTATTTTTTCCGTTGCTGATCCAAATATTATTCGCGCCTAAACTTGTTGTTATATTATCCAGTAAAATATTTTTTTCATAATTATTTTTTAAAAGAGCAATGTTTTTAAGTTCAGTTATATATCCGCCATTGACATTTATATTTTTCCCCCAATCAAAATATCCATCCTTTTTTATTTTAATATTATACTCGCCGCTATTTAGATTTTCAATTTTAATATATCCAGTGAGCAAAGTATTTAAAGTGTTATTATTTTCAAAAAGATCGTCGTTAATATAAATGTCAATATCTTCTGGAGTAGATTTTATTATAATTGCTCCTGTTTGTATTGTTTCTCCTTTTTTCATATCATATTTATATCCAAAACTATAAAACAAAACAATAGCAAGCAAAACAAAGAATGTCGTTATGCAAATATATAAATAGATTTTCAATTTTTTGTTTATCATATAATCATCATAATTTAAATTGACAATTAGCGCAAATAAGATAGAATAAAGGAAGTCGTTAACTAAAATATATGTTTGTAAAGAAAATAGGAATAGATCTTGGAACCGCCAATATATTGGTATTTTTGCCTCAAAAGGGCGTTGTTGTAAACGAGCCATCTGTTATTGCGGTATCTATTGAAGATAATAAAATTTTGGCTGTTGGAAATAAAGCAAAAGAAATGTTGGGAAAAACCCCGGAAAGTATATCCGCAAGTCGTCCGGTTAAAGATGGTGTAATTGCCGATTATAAAGTTACGGAAGCAATGATGCGGTACTTTATAAATAAAGTAAGTGGAAAAGTTCGATTTTTTAAGCCCGAAGTCATAGTTTCCGTTCCTGCTGGAATTACTTCAACAGAAAGAAGGGCGGTTATTGACGCTACAATGCAAGCTGGCGCGAAGGCCGCCTATGTTGTTAAAGAACCGATTTTGGCCGCCATTGGCGCTGGAATTCCGATAAATACGCCTTTTGGTAATATGATTATAGATATTGGCGGAGGAACTTCAGAAGTGGCTGTTATTTCTTTAGGAGGAGTTGTGTCATTTTCTTCGGTCAGAGTTGGCGGGGATAAATTGGACAAGGCAATTTCTGAATTTGTCAGAAAAAAGCATGGAATAATTATTGGCGACAGAAATGCGGAAGAGATAAAAATAAAAATCGGTAGCGCGATCATTTCAGAGGAAGATAATTTTATGGAGGTGAGAGGAAGAGATTTGATTTCGGGATTACCGAAGACAATAAAAATAAGCTCAAATGAAATTACGGAGGCGATTCAAGATGAACTTCAGGAAATAATCAGGGCTGTAAAAAATGTCCTTCAAAATACACCGCCAGAATTATCTTCAGATGTTATTGATCGCGGAATGGTTTTAAGCGGCGGCGGCGCGCTTTTGAAAAATCTGGATAAATTATTATCGCAAGTAACAGGCGTTCCATGCTATGTCGCGGACGATCCATTATTGTGCGTTGCGAAAGGAACTGGTAAAGTTTTGGATGATTTGGATTTGTATAAGCGGAGCGTGATTAGTAGTAAGTAGTTAGTAGTAAGTATCAAGCGTACTTGATACTTACTACTTGATACTTACTACTTACACATGAACATTGGCATTGATGCTTCACGGGCATTTATAAAAGAAAAAACTGGAATAGAAGAATATTCTTATCAGTTAATCAGAAATTTGGCGATGATGGATTTAAAAAGCCATCAAATTTTTTTATACGCGAGAAAAAATTCTGTTATAGATTTTAATCTGCCAAGTAATTTTAAATTAAAAATTATTTCTTTAAATAAACTTTGGACGCAAATTGGACTGGCATCTGAAATGATGAAAAATAAACCGGATATTTTATTTATTCCTTCTTATACTATTCCTCAAACACATCCAGCTAAAACAATCGTGACGATTCATGGTTTGGAATATAAATATTTTCCCGAATGTTATTCTATTAAGGAAAGATTATTTTTGGAATTAAATACTTTGTTCTCAATAAAATGGTCAAGCAAAGTTATTGTTCCGTCGGAGAGTACAAAGAGGGATTTGATTAAGTTTTATAAAGTTGATGGAGATAAAATTAAAGTTGTTTATCATGGGGCAAATAGTAGCAAGTATCAAGTAGTAAGTGTTAGGCAAGATTTTAAAAAAAGTTTTAATATTTTGTTTGTTGGGAGGTTGGAAAAAAGAAAAAATATAGTGAATTTAGTTAAAGCGTTTGAGCTGTTTAAAAAAAGCTACAAGCTACAAGCTACAAGCTACAAGCTAATCTTGGTTGGCAAAGCGGGATTTGGCTTTTCGGAAATAAAAAAAGCGATTGAAGAATCGTTATTTAAGAAAGACATTATTTTAAAAAATTATATTACAGAAGCAGAAAAGGATGAGTTATATAAAAAATCCGATTTGTTTGTTTTGCCTTCTTTGTATGAGGGATTTGGTTTGCCAGTTTTAGAGGCAATGAGTTATGGCGTTCCAGTAATTTGTTCTAATGCTTCATCTCTGCCAGAAGTTGCGGGAGACGCGGCTTTATTAGTTGATCCAAACAACATTCAAGAAATTGCTGACGCAATGAATAGAGTTTTTAGCGATGATGGTTTGAGAAATAAAATGATTGAAAAAGGATTTAAGAATATGGAGAAGTTTAGTTGGGGGAAGTGTGCGGGGGAGACGATGGAGGTGTTGCTAAATTGATAAATTGGAGTTCAGGTTTTAACCTGTAAAATTTTACGCACTACGACGGTGCCATAGTCCAAAACGGAGCCGCAGCGTAGTGAGGCTGTGGCACTGCATTTGCAAATCTTGCATTTGGGATTCCACAGCTCTGCGGAGACTATGGAACCCTCGGCGGAGTGAACTCCAGAGATTTTATAGTTTGAAAAATTAAATAAAAAAAGAAAGGCAGAGCAATTTTAATTTTGTTAAATTAAAATTGATACCTAAATTCTAAAAGTTATTACTGCTATTGCTGCAGTAATTCCGCTTAAAGCGAAAGATAACAGCATATAAATTAACAGTCGACCTTGCGATCTACTGTAGTTTCCATTAGTAGCTATTTTTTTGAAAAATGTCCCAACTCCAAAAGAGAATACTGAAATTAAAACACTTATAAAAACAACCGCATCTATTATATTCATATTTTCACCTCCTTTTCAAATATGACTCTGCATCCTATCATAAGAATTAAACTATGTCAACCCCAAAATCCAAAAAACCAAAAATAGCGATTGTTCACGACTTCCTAACTTACTTCGGTGGAGCCGAAAGGGTTTTGATGTCGTTGCATGAATTATATCCCGAAGCGCCGATTTATACTTTATTGTATGATGAGAAGAAAATGAAGAGATATTTTCCAGAGGCGAAAATAAGAAGTTCGTTTTTGAATAGATTGCCGAAGTTTATAAGAAAGCGAAAAAAGTATTTACTACCACTGATGCCGACTGCGGCGGAGACGTTTGATTTGAGGGATTTTGACATTGTAATTTCCAGTTCCAGTTCATTTGTGAAAGGAATAATTACAAAACCAAAAGCGATTCATATTTGCTATTGTCATACTCCGACAAGATTTCTTTGGGACTGGCATTATAATTATCTTGAGGAAAATAAAATAAAAGGAATTAAAAAAATATTTATTTTGCCAATTTTGCATTATTTAAGAATGTGGGATAAATCAGCTTCGGAAAGAGCTGATTATTTTATTGCTAATTCGGAGCATACCGCAAAGAGGATTAAGAAGTTTTATGGAAGAGGAAGTGAAGTAATTTATCCGCCAGTTAATACTGTCATTGCGAGGAGCCTGAGCGAGCGTAGCGAACGAAATGGCGACGAAGCAATCCCGTTATTAAATTCTTCGCGCGTAGTTGCGGGATTGCTTCGTCGCCCTGCGGGGCTTCTCGCAATGACAGATAAAAGTAAAGATTATTTCCTCATCGTTTCTCGTTTAAGCCCATACAAAAAAATAGATATTGCTGTTGAAGCGTTTAATAAATTGGAATTGCCGCTTGTTATAATAGGCGAGGGAAGCGATAAAAATAAACTGGTAAAAATAGCGAATAAAAATATTAAATTCCTTGGATTTCAGTCGGAAGAAAAACTTGCGCAATATTACGAAAATTGTTACGCGTTTATTTTTCCGGGAGAGGACGATTTTGGAATAACTCCGATTGAGGCAATGTCTTTTGGAAAGCCGGTTTTGGCATACAAAAAAGGAGGCGTTTTGGAAACAGTAATTGAAAATGAAACGGGAGAATTTTTTGATGATCCAATCCCTGAAATTTTAGCGGATGGAGCGAGAAGATTAAAAAATAATTATAGTAATTACAACGCTGAAAAAATAAAAAAACAAGCAGAGAAATTTTCGGAAGAAAGATTTAAGGAGAAAATAAAGAAAGTTGTAGAAAACACAATAGCATTGTCATCCTTGTTTCAGAATAACAGATAGCAAAGTGATAAATTTAATTTTGACCTAAGTTGACTATCATTATATAATATAAACATAGAAAATAAATCAAAAATATGTCTCAAAATGTTATAAATGAACAGACAGACGAGAATATTAAAAAATATTTATCTGAAAGTGGGGAAGTGAATAAAACAGAAAATGCTAAGTGGTCTGATGTTCTAGATGGCAATGGCAAAAGTAGATTCAGTTTTAAGAAAAATAAGAAACTGGTTTTATTAATTTTGTTTTTAATTATAGCAGTTGTTTTGTCAGTCGCTTATTTTGTGTATCTGAAAGGACAGAGATCTTTTGATGATAAAAAGGTTAAGATTGAAATCAAAGCTCCTAATGAAGTAGCGAGCGGGAATGAAATAACTTTTGTAATAGAATATAGAAATGACACGGGAGTAAAATTGAAAAATCCAAAAATAACTTTTTTTACTCCAGAAAAATTTATTTTTACGTCAAGCGATAAAAAACCTCTTGAAGGAGGAGATGATGGGTTGGTGTTAAGCTGGAATATTGACGATTTATCGGCTGGTGAATCTGGGAAAATAAAATTATTTGGCAGAATTACGGGAAACAAAAATAGCGAGCATGAATTTAATTCAAAAATTTCTTATATTCCGAACAACTTTAATTATGAATTCCAGTCGGCGGGCAATTTAAGTAAAATTAAAATAGAAATAATCTCGGTTTCTTTTGATCTTTCTCTGAAATGTCCGGAGGAAATAATTACTGGCAATGAAATTGACTGTTTGATTGCGTTTGAAAATATTAGTGACAATAATTTTAGAAAAATAAACATTAAAGCCAATTTTCCAGAAGGGTTCATATTCGCTTCTGCTAACCCGGAAATTGATGAGAAAATAGAAAATAGTTTAAATTGGAATATGGAAGAAACGAAAACAAAGGCGAAAGGAGAGATAGCCATAAAAGGAAATTTAGTCGGGGAGAAAAATGAAGAAAAGGAAATAGAAATAGAGGTAGAAATTTTTGAAAGCGATGGAAGATTATTAGAACGTATAAACAAAAAAGCTATTATAAAAATTCAGGAAGTTCCTATAGTTTTAGAACAAACAGTTAACGCGCTTGAAAATCTTTCTGTCAATAAGGAAGAAGAAATGGAATACAGAATTAAATTTAAAAATATAAGCGATCAGGAAATTAGAGGATTGGTGATAAATAGTGAATTAAAAGGCGGTGTTGATTTTAACTCTCTTGAGGTAATTAATGGTTCTTATGACAATAAATCAAACAAAATAACCTGGAGCGCTTTTAATGTTCCTAAATTAGCGGTTTTCAAACCAGGAGATGAGGATGAAGTCAGTTTTAAAATTAAAGTAAGTGATTATTTTGATATCAGATCATCAGAAGACAAAAACTTTATCATTAAAAATAAAGTGGTAATAAGCAGTTTTAACTTTAATGACGATGAGGCAAAAATTGAAAAAGAAATTGTTTCCGATGAAATGATCGTGAAAATAAATTCATTTTTATTCATAAGGACAAAGGGATATTTTAATGACGATGGCAGAATTAAAAATATCGGAGTTATCCCTCCTGAAGTCGGAAAAGAAACAACTTATACAATTCACTGGAATCTAAACAATCTCCTTGGAGATATTAAAAATGTGAAGATTGCCTCTATTTTGCCTGATAATGTGAAATGGACTGGAAATTATATAAAGTCAAACGGAGAGATATCTTTAGGAGATGAAAATAATGGAACATATGTTCCGGAAGGCGAAGAAGAAAATGAAGAAGAAAATAATAATGAGGATGAGGTCAATTCTCAAGATGACAGTGAGGCAGAGGAATATCAGATAACCGAAGAGAAATTTTATTACAACGCTGTGACAAGAGAAATTGTTTGGGAGATGCCATGGCTTAGCGCTAACACCGGATTAATTTCTCCATCAAAAGAAATTGTTTATCAAGTTAGCATTATTCCAGAAGCTTCAGATGTTGGAAAAACGATAAAAATTATGAATGAAGTTGGAGCTGTTGGATTTGACGAATTCACAAATGAAGAAATTGTAACTTTAGAAAGCGAACTTACGACAGAACTTCCCGATGATTACAGTATTGGACCGGAAGAAGGGATTGTAATAGAAAATTTAAAAGAATAATAAATACCAATAGATAATATTTTAAAAAACTTAAATAAAATATATCAGCAAAAATATGGAGTTGCTGTTTTTAGTGTTAAGGCAAAAAATACAAAAGGAAGAATTGAAATAAGCGGAGAAGTTTTAACGGATACGCAAAGAGACAATATTTTAAATGTTTTTAAAAGAGAAAAAATAAAAGTAAAAAAAGTGGATTTAAAAATTTTAAGTAATGCAAGTGAAAAAAATGAAATCGGTTGGGCGATTGCGAAAATGAAAATAGTGGATTTGAAATTGAGATTTGTTTCTAATGAAATATTGAATAGTAGAATTTTAAAAAGAATTAGGTGTTCACAGGCTTTTCAGGGTGAAATATTGCGAGTTTTATTTAGAAAAAGCGATCAATTGTTAGTTCAGCAAAATGATTTAACTCTGGGTTGGATAAATAGGAATGAAGTGATTTTAAAAAGGAGGAGTTTATATGGGAATTTGCATAAAAAATGGGCAAGTGGAAATTTTGCTTTGAAGGGTAGGACGATTAAGATAAATAAAATTATAATTATAAAAAGGCTCCACAGCTTTGCGGAGACTATGGAGCCAACAACAAAATTTAGATTAGACCCAATTGATAAAATTTTAAAAGAAGCTGAAATTTTTTTGGGCGTTAAATATCTTTTAGGGGGGAAATCTAAAAAAGGAATTGACTGTTCTGGTTTAACGCAGATGGTTTATAAGAATTCTTTCAATATAATTTTGCCAAAGCATTCCTGGGATCAAAAAAAAATGGGTAGAAAAATAAATCTAAAAAATATAAAATCAGGCGATTTAATATTTTTAATCAAAAAACCAAATAAGCATGTTGGGATTGTAGAAAAAAATAAGGGCGTAAATTTAATCCACGCTTCTTTGGAAAAGAAAAAAGTTATCAAGCAGAAATTAGACGAGGTTTTTGAGAGTTACGATTTTGTGGAAGCAAGGAGGATTATTGAAAGTTAGAATATACGGAATTTACCCTTTAGGGTTTCAAAACCGTTGTAAATAAAAATGAAATCCTAAAGGATAAATTCCGTCTCCAAAAAGCCCTTTACAAAAATAAAATATTTATATAGAATAAAGCTATTGAAAAAAATAAATATCTACAAAATGATTAAAGTTGAAAATCTGGCAAAAAAATATGGCGAACTTGCCGCACTGGACGGAGTGTCTTTTGAGATGCAGGAAGGTGAAGTAATTGGTATCTTAGGACCAAATGGGGCAGGGAAAACAACGTTGCTTCGAATATTGGTTATGTTTCTTGAACCGACTTCGGGGAAAGTTGAAATTGACAATCTTGATCTTGGCAATCCGCTTTATCAGCAGGATATTAAAAGTAAAATTGGTTATCTACCGGAGAATGCTCCTTTATATGAAGATATGACTGTTTGGGAATATTTAAGTTTTACGGGTAAAATGCAGGGGATTAAGAAAAATAATTTAAGTGAAAAAATCTTAAATGTTTTAGAAAAATGCGGGTTGAAAGACAAGCAAAATACGGAAATTTCAATTTTATCAAAAGGCTATCGGCAGAGAGTGGGAATTGCTCAGGCGCTTATTCACGATCCAAGAATTGTAATTTTAGACGAGCCAACAACCGGTCTTGATCCAAATCAACGAATTGAAATCAGGGATTTAATCAAAGAAATTGGCAAATCAAAAACTGTAATTTTATCCAGCCATGTTTTATCTGAAGTGCAGGCAACTTGTTCGCGAATCTTGATTATTAATAAAGGTAAGATTGTTGCCGATGACACACCGGAGAAATTGGAAAATAAAAATAGAAGCCAGTCAATGATTAATGCCGAAGTTGAAGAATTGGGGGCTAATATAGTTCCAAGACTAAAATTAATTGAAGGGATTAGAGAGGTTGAAATCAATGGCAATAGAATTACAATTACTACTACTTTGGAATTTGATCTTAGAAAAGATATTGCAAAAATTATTGTTGAAGAAAACAGCGGGCTTTTAGAACTGACAGGGCAACAGGCTAACTTGGAAGATGTTTTTATAGAGTTGACGAAATAGGTTTTGCTGTCATTGTGAGGAGCCTGAGAGAGCGTAGCGAACGAAATGGCGACGAAGCAATCCCGTATCTAAGCCAATAGAGTTTTTAATTAATTAAGATAAGAAAATGAATAATTTTGATGTTCCTCCAGTGGAGGATGAAAAAGAAGAATTGGAAATAGAAACAGATAAAGTAGTGGCTGAAAGTGTTGCTACAAATGAAGAAAATGAAGCAGGCTCAAAAGAGCAGAAAGAAAAACAGATAATATCTGAAGGAGATAAAACAATGGAATCTTTTCGTAAATACGAATATGAAAGGCTTAAAAGGGACTTAGAAAAAACTCTTCAAGAATTTGACCTAAAGATATTAAATGAAGCCGAAAAGTATGTAAATGAAGTACTTGATGTTGCAGTGGATTTTAAGAAAAGAAGAGAGGATAGAGGTGAAAATGAAGATGATAAATATAGAGATAATAGTATTCAAAATTGCGAAGAGATAATTGAGGCAATATTGTCTATAAAATCTTTAAAGGGACAATCTATAAAAGGTTTAGATATAGAGGAATCTCTTGATAGACTGGCACAATTTCAATATTTAAATTTAAATAAGCTAACGGATGAAAAATTTTCCAGCTTACTTCGTGAATTTAAAGGCAAAAGTTATTCTAAAGGTGTTTCAGGAATTGAGTTTTTTCACGATGTTGGGGATTTAGTTTGTCAATTAAGGGACGCAGTAAAAAATCTTGCTGAGTTTAAATATCCTAAATTAATACAAGAACAGGTTGATAAAGAAAATGAATTGAAAATTAGGAAAGCCAAAGAGAGTATGGATAAAATAAATATAAATTAATAACCAAATGAACAAAATCCTCACTATCACAAAAAAAGAACTAAACTCCCATTTCAATTCTCCTTTGGGCTATATTGTTGTGTCTGTTTTTTTGCTGATGAGCGGGTGGATTTTTATGCAGTCGTTTTTTATCGTCGGGCAGGCGTCAGCGAGATCGCTTTTTAATTTTTTGCCGATTATTTTTATGTTTATCTTGCCGGCGATTACGATGTTTTCTTGGGCGGAAGAAAAACGCAGTGGCACGGTTGAAGTGTTAATGACTTTTCCAGTTAAAACAATGGAAGTCGTTCTCGCTAAATTTCTTTCCAACTTTATTTTCTTATCAATAATGCTTTTGCTGACAATCGTTATTCCGATTATGATTACGGAAATAGGCAATCCGGATCGCGGTATAATCATTGCCGGTTACATCGGCGCTTTGCTTCTCGGCTCGTCTTATATTGCTATCGGACTCTGGATTTCTTCTATTACGAAAAACCAAATCATTTCTTTTGTTCTGACTGTCACAATTATTTTTATATTTTACATCATTGGCAATTCGCTCATTCTTGATCAGCTGCCAAATTCTGTCGCTTTTATCGGTAAATTTTTAAGTTTTTCCACGCATTTTAATTCAATCCTGCGCGGCGTTATTTCTCTGGCGGATATTGTTTATTATTTATCAATCGTTATATTTTTCTTATTTTTAAATGCGAGAGTTGTGGGGTTGAGGAAGTGGAAATAGGGTTAGCTTTTTAGCTTGTAGCTTTTTAGGGCTTAGAGCTGATGTTGGTTCAGGACTCTGTCCTGAACCGTATATTTCTTAAAGTCAAAGTAAGAAACTCGTATTATTTTTGTAGATTTGATAAGTAGAAATACAAGGTTCAAGTCGGAGACTTGAACCAACATCGGAGAAGTATTTTTAACAGATTAACAATTAAAATTATGAACTCAGAACAACCAACAAAAATTGAAAACAATATAGAAGATGTGGATATTAGCAAACTAAACTTTGAACAGTTAAAAGAAGCTCGAGAATTAGGAGAAAAATCTCTTCAGCGAACAGAGAGAGGATTTATGATGGTAAACGGAACAGAGTTATTTTTAAAAGAGACTGGTGGAGATGCCCATACTTTAATGAATGAAAGTGCTGTAGATAAATTACCAGCTTATATAGCGAATAACGATGATTCAATTTTGAACGATTCTAAAAATGAAGGTATGGACAGAGAAGTTATAATACAAGAATTAGAAAAAGTATTAACAGAAGAATTTGGATATATAGTTATTGAATAAGATTTATTTTACAATAATCAAAATGAAACCAAAAATCAAAAACTTACTAAACTCCTCCCTAAGCTCAGTCTTAATCTTTTTAGCGTTCCTCATTGCTATCAATTTTTTGGCATCTCAAAAATCATTTTATTTTGATTTAACGGAAGAAAAGATTTATACAACTTCCGAAGCGACAAGAGATATTTTGAAAAATTTGGAGGAAGAAGTTGAAGTTAATTTTTATATTTCCAAAGATCTGCCGCAAGATGTAGCTGGTGTCAAAACACAGCTGATAGATTTTATGAATCAGTATCAGGACATTGCCGGAGCAAGTTTGAAAGTTTCTTATTTGGAACCGGAAAATACTCCAGAAAAAGTGAGAGAACTTGCTGAAAAGGGAATTCCGCAGATTCAGTTCAATGTTATTGAGAAAGATAAATATGAAGTAAAACAGGGTTTCTTCGGCGTAGAGATAACTTCAGAAAGTGAAAATGGAATAAAAAGAGAAGCAATTCCAATTATTCAATCTATTGATAGTTGGGAATATGATTTTATTTCAGCCGTTTTTTCTGTTTCCAGAGAGAAAAAAGAACTTATCGCTTTTTTGCAAGGACATGGCGAAAAGATTTTGCAAATTCCGGATCTAATAAAAGCGTATGATATTCTGGAAGTTAAAATAGAAAGCGCGGAAGAACAAAAAGGATTTTATGTTGAAAAAACTATGAGCAGCGAGGAAGACACGGAAAGCGAAATAAAAACATTTGTTTATCCAATAACTTTAATAATTGCTGGCCCAATAGAAATAATATCGACCGAAGAAATTTCTGTTCTTGATGATTTTATAAAAAACGGCGGAAATCTGATTGTTTTATCGGAAGCGGTTAATCCGAATTTGCAAGGAAATTTAGAAGCTCAACTCGCTGAAAACAATTTAAACGAACTGACGAAAAAATACGGAATTGAAATTAATAATAATTTAGTTTACGACAAGTCCAATTTTAATATAACTTATCAGCAGGGATTTTTCTCCGTGAGCAAGCCATATCCTTTTTGGCTAAAATTAGTGAGCGAAAATTTTGGCGATCATCCTGCTTTGTCAAATATCCAGTCAATAATGTTTCCTTGGTCATCATCTTTAACTCTTTCTGAAAATAGTGATTATTTCGCCAGACCTATTTTAAGTTCAACAAATCAAGGTGAAACGGTATCAGAAAATTATAATCTTCTTCCAGACGGTTATTTATCTTTTGCCAGCGGATCTAAAAAAACAGTCGCCGCTGTTTCTCAACCTAAAAATGAAAATTCAGAAAGCGGTTCGTTGTTTGTCGTTGGTGATTCTGATTTTGTTTCTTCAAATTTTATCAGACAAGTTCCCGACAATGAAATTTTCTTTGTCAATCTTATTGATTCAGTTTCAAATTCCGCAAACTTAGTTTCTATCAGGTCAAAAAATATTGTTGATCGACCGATTAAAGATCTTGACGAATCAGAGAAAAACTACTGGAAGTTCATTGCGATTTTCGCCGGCGCTATTTTGATTGATGTTTATGGAGTTTTTAGGATTATGAAGAGGAGAAAAAGTAGCAGATAAAAATTGAAATCTTTCAATTGGAGTTCAGGTTTTAACCTGTAAAAAATACTGGCTTTTTGCCAGTTTTTTTGGTCTTGACAACTTCTTGTTTTAGAGTATGATGAAAAGTCTTTAAGGTGAAGGCGTTGTTCTTAATAAAAATAAATACAACAAAATAAAAGGGAGATGAGGAGATATGAGAAGAAGAATTATTTTATCAATGATTATTTCTTTGATAATAATAGGAATTACGGTAGCAGAAACTGGTAATGAACAGCCAATTGCTAAAGGAAGTGCCATTCCGCAAGAATGTTTTGCTTGTGAATGCGATGCTATAATACTGGACGCTTCCGGATCTTATGATAGAGATGGTCGGGTTGTAAATTGTGAGTGGTATTATGACTCTAAACTTGTTGCCGAAGGTCAAAGAATTTCTTTGGGAAAGGAATTTACCAAAAATCCTAAAACCTACAAAATTAATCTTGTAGTGACAGACAACGGTGGAATGACTGATGACTATAATGTAGAATTTCTCATAAAAAGCAATCCGACTCCAATAATAACAAACCTGAAACATGCAGACGAAGATTTTTTTGTTTTCGGAGATGAAATTTCAGTTGCTACCATTTTAGAAAGAAAGAATTATGGTAAATTAAGCTATGATTGGGATTACAACACAGAGGTGTTCCAGAAAATTGGAGATGGCAATAAAGTTGTTTTTAAGGTAATTTCTGATAAGGCTACTTGGAAAGATTATAAAATAGAGGTGGTTGTTTCAAATGCTTGTGGCGAAAAGGATAGCGAAGATATTAAAATAGAAGTAAGACCTTCTAAACCAAATTCTTTACTCAAAACCGAAATAATTCTTCCTTCAAAAATAGAGGAGGGAAAAAGTTTTCGGGTGAAATCTTCTTTCGTTGCAGAACAGGGAGTGGACGTTTCTTATCTCTGGAAAGTATTTAATGGAAATGGAGTATCAATAAAATCTTCTCCAAGAAAAGAGCTGTCATTTACTTTTTCGGATTCAGGGATGTATACTATAACTCTTGAAATAACAGATCGTTATCAAAGAAAGGGAAGTGCTACTGAAATCTTTGAAGTAAAAGAGATGATAAATGATCCGCCCATTGCTGATGCCTCTGCTTCACCAAAAACTGCTATATTCGGAGAGGCGTTTTCTTTAGATGCTAGCAAGTCACGTGATCCCGACGGAACATCACAAAAGACAATAGACAAATATTGCTGGTATGACAAAACCTACGGAGAGGATCTTGGGTGTTCTAGATGGCCAGTTTTGAATGTAACGCTTAATAGAAGTGGACTGCATGACATAATTCTGACAGTGAAAGATACTGGAGAAAATGCGGGTAAGGACAATGAATTTCCAAAACCATTGTATGATAGCGATCTTGTAATAATAAATGTTATAAGATCGTCGGATATATTAGCACCAACTCCGGTACCCAGAGAATCAGTCCAGCCAATATACCACTATCAAGAGAGGAGCCAGCATCATCCAACTCCAGAAACACCTGGAATGGGATTTGGTTTGACAATTACTACAATAATAGTAGTAGCATTTGTCATAATAAGGAAAAACAAATATTAATCAGTTTCAAACAAACGGAACTGATTATTTTTTTTGGTAATAACTAAAATCTATGATAGAATGAAGAAGTTAAAAATAAACTATGCTTGAACAAATATTAATAACAATTATAGCATTAGCCACAGTTTTAGCTGTTTTGTTTTTGTTGTTTAAAAAACCAATTCTTAATTATTTAGCTAATTTCAGCGAGAAAATGGCGGAGAGGAATTTGAAAATGTTGGAAGAAAGGAATAAAGAAACACTAAAAGAAGAGAGGGAAAGATTTATGGAATTAAGCGACGAGAAAATGAAAAGGAATGAGCAAATTATGGAAGGCAAAAAAGATGTCATAAAAGAAATGATTGAAAAAATAGACAGTGGGCTCAGGGACAGCCAGAAAAAAATAGAAATCTCAGAAAGAGACAGAATCGGTGAATTTTCGAAAATGAAAGCAATCTTAGAAGAGCATAAAAATATCACCGGAGAGTTGAAAAATTCTACAGATAATTTGAAGAAAATACTTTCCAATAATCAACAGCGCGGAAAATATGGAGAAGAAGTTGCGGAAAATATTTTGAAAATGCTAGGGTTCGTGAAAGACTTGGATTATACTGTGAATTTGAGACAAGAAACAAATGCCAACAGGCCCGATATTACGATTAAATTGCCGGACAAAACAAAAATTAATATAGATGTAAAATTTCCCTATGCGGCCCTTCAAAAACTTCAGGAAGTTGAAGATAAGCTGGAAAAGAAAAAATATCTTGACCAGTTCAAAGTTGATGTAAAACAGAAAATCAAACAAGTGACAAGCCGTGATTATATAAATCCCGAAGAGAAAACGCTGGACTTTGTTATTATGTTTGTTCCCAATGAGAGTATCTTCAGTTTTATTTGCGATAAATTGGATATTTCGAATGAAGCTCTTGAAAAGAAAGTTATCATCACGGGCCCTTTTTCTTTTGCGGCGATTGCCAGAATGATTAAACAGTCGTATAATAATTTCAAAATCCAGGAAGATTTACATAGAGTTGTTGGTATAATTGAAAAATTCAAGCAGGAATTTTCAAAATATAGCGATGAGTTTGACAAGCTGGGAGACAGGATAAATTCAATGTCCAAACAATATGACAGCGTGTCAAACACCAGAACAAGGCAGTTGACAAAATTGGTGGATAAAATTAGCGAAGAAAATGAAATTATCAATGAGAGTGAAAAGAATAAGTTGATAGAGTGAAATTTTATATGAAAAATTGGAAAACAGTAAAATCGAAAGTCGTTTTTGAGTGCAAATATTTAAAAATTTTGGATGAGGATTTTTTGACACCGAGCGGGAAGAATGGAAAATATTATATATTACAAAGAAATGATTTTGTGGTGGTAATTGCAAAAGATAAAAATAATTTTTATTTAATTAAACAGTTTAGATATACAACCAAGTCAAAATTGGTTGAATTTATAGCAGGGGAAATAGAAAAGGGAGAAACGCCTCTAAAAGCCGCAAGAAGAGAACTTCAGGAGGAAGCGGGAATAAGAGCGAAAAAATTTGAAAATCTTGGATGGTATTATGCTTGCAAGGGGTGCTCAAAACAAAAAGGATATGTTTTTTTAGCAGAAGATTTAGATTTTATAAAACAAAATCCTGATGAAATGGAAAGCGAGGGAGGAATAAAAGTTGTTAGGTTTAAAATTTCTGAAATTAAAAAAATGATTAAAAATGGAAAGATTGATGATAATGATACGCTGTCAGCGTTCTGTTTGTTTATGTTAAAATATTAATTAATTCACTAAATTAAAACAATGGGAATAAAAGATTCAATTAAAAAAGTTGTGGGCAAAGGCGCGATGAAATTTGCTAAAACCGGAGTGGGAAAAAAAGTGATGAACAAAGCGATGGAGAAACAGTTAAAAGATATGCCAGAGGGTCAGCAAAAAGAAATGGCGATGAAGGCGATGGAAAATATGCAAAATATGAGTTATGACGAACAACAGGAAATGGCGGAGAAGATGAAAAAATTAATGGGAGGAAAAGAAAATCCAAGTCAATTGGAAATGATGGAAAGGCTAAGAAAAATGTCGCCGCAAGAAAGAAAAGAATATGAAGAATTGGCGAGGAAGATGATGGGAATGTAGCGAAGTTATAAAGTTTCTGTCATCCTGAGCTTGTCGAAGGGTGGCAAGCACGCTAAATTTATCATAGTTCGACAAGCTCACTATGACAAATTTAGCTATTTTGTAATTTAAAGTAATTTGTATAAAAAATAAATGAAAAATTTCGTTGTGATTTGCGATGGTCTTAGGAGCTTATTTAATGTAGGCTCCGTTTTTAGAACTGCTGATGGGGCTGGGATTGATAAAGTATATTTATGCGGAATAACAGGAAAACCCGATACAAACAAAGCGGAAAGAAAAATATCCAAAGTGGCTCTCGGTGCGCAAAAATATGTTGAGTGGGAATATGTGAAGCAATCATGGAGGTTAGTTGAGAAATTAAAAAAGGAAAGGTATCAGGTTGTGTCTCTGGAACAGGCTTCCAAAAGCATAGATTATACTAGTTTTAAGCCAAAGTTTCCCCTTGCTTTGATTATTGGCAATGAGGGAAAGGGAGTAAAAAAATCTTTATTAAATAGATCTGATAAAATTATTGATATTCCAATGCGTGGACAAAAAGAATCTTTAAATGTTTCTGTTGCTTTCGGGGTTGCGGCTTATTGGATTGGAGGATTTAAATAAATTTTATAAGATCCATTTTAATGAAATTATGTTTGCTGATTTTAAAAAATAAAAAAAGATATTACAAGTCAATTCTGACTCATAATATCTTGCATAACTTTTTCAAATTGAGGAATTGCATCAAGGGGCATTATCATTTGATCTATTGATTTTATGCCATTTGGTGTCAGTCTCACTTTTTGTTTGTCTCCAGAAAATTCTATCCAACCAACATTTGCGAAATTTGCCAGATCATCTGGTAATTCTTGCGGTTCTTTGCTTATAATATCATAAGTTATTATACCTTCTCCTTCTAATTTTCCAAATGCTTCTTTTAAAACATCTACACTCAGAAAATTATTTTTTTCAGAAATTCTTCTTAAAAATTTCAAAGCAAATCCGCCTGGTTTTTTTATTTCAATTTTCTTTTCATTTGCCATTTATTGGCACCTCCTATTCTTGCAGATTAGCATGTCTTTTATAATTGTCAATGATTCTAAAAATCAGTTTAGAATAGTCTCAGTTATTTACTATAGTCCCATACCCCAGGGCATGGAACTATATAGTTTTTGAATTCCAAAATAATATGAATAAAAATAATCCACAAAAAATTATAGAGAAAGTCAAAGATGACTATAATTTAATTGCTACTGAATGGGATTTAAGCAGAAATAAAGCTTCTCAGTTAAAGATAAACTTAATAGAAAACGTGGAATCAAAATCTAAAATTCTGGATATCGGTTGTGGCAATGCTTTAATACTCCCTTCTATTTTAAAGAAAAACATTTTTTATTTTGGTTTTGATATTTCAGAAAAGCTTATTGAAATTGCTACAAAAAAATATGCAAAAGAAATAAAAAATAAAGAAGCTAATTTTTTTACGGGACAGGCGACTAAGCTTCCTTTTAAAAATAAAGAATTTGATTTTGTGATAAGTTTTGCTACGCTTCATCACATTCCTTCAAAAGAATTACAAGAGAAGTTTTTTAGAGAAATTAAAAGAGTTTCTAAACCAAACGCAAAAGTGAAAATTATTGTCTGGAATCTTTATAGTGAGTGGACTAATAAAAGATTTGATATTGAGAATAAGCTTAAAGGAAAAAAGAGTGGAGAAGTTTTTATTCCCTGGAAAGCGACTCAAGGGAAAATTATCAATCGTTTTATTTATCAATTTTCAAAAGAAGAATTATTATCTCTTACTAAGAACGCAGGATTTAAAAATATAAAAATTGATTTATTTAATAGAGCGGGAGAGAGAATAGAAAATGGAGAAGAAATGGTTTTAGAGATGGAGATGTAAAGTGGTTATAAATAAAAAGCTAAGGGTTTATTTCCTTAGCATTATCTCATCATCATTTTGGCGCAAGATTCAGAACAGCTCCCAGTTCCATTTATTGCTCTAAATTCTGTTTTGGTTATTTCTATTTCCTTATCACAAAAATTACAGTTTATGTTTACAAAATTATTAGTCTGTAAATCTATCCAGTTGAATATTTTGTAAAAAAACCGCCTTCTTTTTTCTGGCATTACATCTCCCATTTATTTTACCTCCTTAACATTTTTTCCTAAATCCACTTTACCATATATCCATCTTCAAGTCTATATCCCAATTTCCGATAATAATCTCTTACTCCCACACCGCTAATGACGGCGATTTTTTTTAGATTAAATTCTTCTTGTGTAATTTTTTCCGCTTCCAAAATTAGTTTTTTTCCCAGTCCAATATGCTGGGGAGATTTTTTGTTTTTAGATTTTATTGGCATCATTTGTCCATAAGTGTGAACCTCACGAATGATGGACTGGAGTTCAGGTTTTAACCTGTAAGGCTTACATTCTAAAGAGTGAACTTCGGAATTGATTCTCAATCTCAACAATGAATAAAGATTCTTTCTTTCTCTGTCTTCAAAACTCAAGAATATTTCTTTGCCATCAGAAGCGTTATAATCTTGGCGGAATAATTTTAAATTTTTAGATGCCGCAAATTTATTTCTTATCTCCCGACATCTTATGCATTTACATTGCCAGCCTTCTTCTTCTGATTTTTTCTTTAAAACCTGTCTTAAATTAGAAACTTTATTTCCAGCAATTATACTTGTTGACGGAATATCGCGAATGAGGCGAGTAATACGGACATAGTAGGGCATCATCTTTTTTATTTCCGCTAATAATTCTATCAGTTTTTTGTCAGAATATGGTTTATATTTGCCATTTTTCCACCACTTATAAATAGATGAGTCTTTAACCACAACGCACGGGTAAATTTTTAGCATGTCAGGTTGGAAGTTTGGATTGGAAAATAATTCTTTAAACATTTCTAAATCTCTTTTATAATTTGATCCCGGAAGATTCGGCATCATATGATAATTTATTTTAAACCCGGCTTCTTTCAATAATCTTGTCGCTTCAATCGTCGTGGCAACAGAATGTCCGCGTTTGTTTAATTTTAAAATGTCGTCATAAATACTTTGAATGCCAAGCTCAACTCGCGTCGCGCCCAATTTTCGCATGCTAATAATTTCTTTCGTGTCAATATAATCCGGCCGCGTTTCAAGAGTTAAGCCGATAATTCTGTGCTTTGATTTCTCGTTTGTTTTTTGAAGTTGGAGCAGAGTATGTTTAACGATGTCCGACGACGAAATCCTCCACGCTCCCTTTGTGAAAGAGGGAGTCGTGCTTCCCCTTTGTAAAAGGGGGCGGGGGGGATTTCGTCGGTCGATTTCATTACATGCCCGAAAACATTCTTTCACAAACCACGTTTGATATTGTTTTGGAAAATATGAAAAAGTCCCACCCATGATGATCAATTCAATCTTGTCTGTTTTATGTCCGGTCGCTTCAAGCGATTTTATTCTTGCCGCCACTTGTTTGTAAGGATGAAAGTCCGTCAAAATCGCTCGCATCACTGCCGGTTCATTTGATAAATAACTCTTCGGCATATCTTTTTCCGTCGGGCAATAAACACAAGTTCCGGGACAAGCGTATGGTTTTGTTAAAACGGCAATAACTGCCACGCCGGACAATGTCCTGATATTTTTAGTTATCAAAAGATTTTCAATATTTTCATTCGGCTTTATTTTTTTATTCTTTACCATCTTTCTATAAACTTCCAAAAGTTCAATGTTTGTCGGATTTGGCAAGCTGAATTTCTTTGAAGCTTTTCTTTTCAATTTCAAAAAATACTCATTCTGATTTTTGATGGGGATTTTTTTGAGGAGTTGTTTGATGATGTATTCGTTGATCATAAATTTTGACATTTGATATTAAATTTTGTCATCCTGAACTTGTTTCAGGATCTTTTATCTATTACGCTAATTTATTAAATAATTCACTAGACATTTTGATTAAACTGAAAACATAATTAATGTATTTAAAAGATAATCGTGTTTGCGTCGTAGATGAAATATAATTTTAAAATAGAATAGATTAAACCTAAAATAGAATAGATTCTGAAACAAGTTCAGAATGAAAGAACTTTTTCTGAGCGTCAAGTAAAAATTTGGCAGTTTTTTTAAATATTTAAAATATGTTATAATAAAATCAATAAAAAGTAAGTTTATTAACCAAATGATCTTAGAATATTTCATCAATTTGCCGATTAAATTTGTGAAGGGAATAAATCAATTCTTTTATTTTTGGTATGTCCAAAGTTCCAAAGATTTTTGGCATCGAGAAATTGCTTTTATAAAAGGAGTTGAGAGAGACATCGGCGTGATGATAAATTTAAAATTGATTACCCAGCCGATTTTTGGGGATTATACGTATGCAGGCAGAGTAATCGGTCCGATTTTCAGATTAAGCCGGGTTTTAATTGGTTTTGTAATTATGATCGCTTCAATATTTATTGTTATTTTGATTTATTTAATTTGGATAATTTTGCCGCCACTGGCGTTTTTGATGGTAATATTAAATTTAGTTACTATTTGATATTAAGATGCCAAAAAAAGAAAAGATCACAATAAAAATTATCGTTTGTCCGCATTGCAACGGGAATAAAATTACGGACGATAAAACTAAATGTTCTGACTGCCAAGGGCTGGGAGTTTTTTTAGTGGTTGGGAAAAAGGGAATATACTACTGGCGGGAAAAGCTTTCCGGATTTTCGCCGTTGACGAGACATCTTTATGAAATATTTCCAAAGACAGTTCGTTTAATTATCTTTGTTTTAGCGTTGTTTGCTTTTGTCCATGGCGCTTATTTTGTTTTTACAAACAATTCCGATTTTCTTTATTTTTTGAAGGAGGACATTGCTGAAGAAGAAGGACGAACAATTATGGGATTCTGGTTTGTAATAATCGCTAAGTTTATTTATCGCTGCCTTGAAGCGTTTTTTGTCTTAGTGGAAAAGAGAGGAATGGGACCGTTAATGTTTTGGCTGGCAACCTCTGGAGCTATTTATTTATATTGCTATTATAAATTAAAAGATGTCTCAAAAAAATCTATTGATTTGTCTCTTCCTGCGTTTGAAATTCTTTACAATAAAAAAGCGGCAGGTCCGAAAGATCCAGTTAATGTTGCTGATTATATTTCTATTTCCGCGAAGAGCATTTTGCTGGCGGCTTTAGATATAGCGCATAGTCGAAAGCAATCTCCTTCGCCGTATCATTTAGCAAAAGCTCTTCTTGAAAATTCAAAAACAAAGATCTTGTCTAAGCGGCTGGAGATTGATGTTAAACAATTTATGAAAAATATAGATGAGACAATAGATAACCTGCCAAAAAATAGATATTATGAACAAGACGGATTTTTAGGCGGCACGATAATGAGTCCTGAATTGGAGAGAATGGCTGTTTTAGCATTTGAAGAAACTTTGATTGTCGGTTTAGATAAAATTGAACCGGAAAGTTTGTTCTTGGCATTATTCCAGGACGAAACACTGAATAAATATTTTAAAAATATAAATGTGGAACTGGAAGACGCGAGGAATACTGTTCTTTGGGTAAAAAGCTGGTCAAGCGCGAGAGTGAGATTAAAGAGGCCGCGAAAAATTCAGCATACTGTGATGAACAGGGCATGGACGGCAAGAGTAACTCCAGAGCTTGATCGATTTAGTTATGATTTAACCGATCACGCCAGATCTGGATTAACCGGTTACATTGTAAACAGAAAAAAAGAAATTGATAATTTAATGAGAATATTGGAAAGAACCAGCCAGAATAACGCTCTTATTATTGGCGAAGAAGGAGTAGGTAAGACTGCCATAGTGAAAGCGCTGGCAAATAAAATGATCAAAGATCAAGTTCTGCCGACCTTGCAAGATAAAAGATTGGTTGTTTTGGATATCGGCGCCTTGGTTTCCGGCGCCAGGGCGGGTGGAGATTTGGAGTTGCGAATTAGAACATTATTGGAAGACATGGGTAAAAGCGGAAATATAATTTTATATATTCCGAATATTCACAATATGGCGGCGGCGGGAAGCGGAGAGGGATTTGACGCTTCAAAAATTTTATCTCCAATTTTATCACAAGGATTATTCCAAGTAATTGGCTCAACAGATTATCGGAACTATCACCGTTATATTGAACCAAGATCAGATTTTGCCAATAATTTTGATCTTATTAGGGTAGAGGAATTAGACGAAAAAACAAGTATGGAAGTTTTAGCGGCGCAGGCAAAAATTATAGAATCCAGAGAAGGAATTATTATGACTTATGGGGCAATTAAAAAAGCGGTGGAACTTTCCAAAAGATATATAACTGATCGGCTTCTGCCCGGCAAGGCAATAGACCTTCTCAGTGAAACAGCGGTAGAAGTTCAACGAATGGGCGCGGGATCTGTTTTGCGGGACAAAGACGTAATGGAAGTGATTACGGAAAAAACGGGTATTCCTTTAGTAGATGTAACGGCAAAAGAAGCGGAGAAGCTTTTAAATTTGGAAGAAAATTTGCACCAAAGAGTTATTGGCCAACGCGAAGCGGTGAAAGCAATTTCGGCGGCAATTAGAAGAGTGCGAGTCGGAATGAAGCATAAGGACAGTCCGATTGGAACATTTTTATTTTTAGGCCCGACGGGAGTCGGAAAAACGGAACTTGCCAAGGCGTTGGCAGAAGCATATTATGGCGACGAGAACGCAATGATTAGACTGGATATGAGCGAGTATCAAACAGTGGCTAGCATAGAAAAACTAATTGGTTCATCTGTCAATTTATCTGAATCTGGTTCTGGCGGCGTTTTGACAGAAGCTATAAAAAGAAAGCCATTTTCTCTTATTCTTCTTGACGAGCTTGAAAAAGCGAACAAAAATGTTCTAAATTTATTCTTGCAAGTCTTTGATGACGGGCGGCTCACGGATAATTTAGGCCGAACGGTTAATTTTACAAACACAATTATAATTGCCACTTCCAATGCCGGTTCGCAAGTAATTAGAAAAATAGTGGTTGACAAAAAGAGCAGTAATGCGAGAATGATTCAGGTGCTTGAGCCGTATCTTCTCAAAAGTTTCGCGCCGGAATTTTTGAATCGTTTTACTGCTAAGATTATATTTAAGTCGCTTTCTCCAAAAGAAATAATTGCTATCGCGCGGCTTCAGATAAAGAATTTATCCAAAAGGTTAGATGAGGCGCAAAAGATTCAAATAAGTATTTCTGATAAAGCGCTTGAAAAATTAGCCGATTTAGGATATAGTCCTGAGTATGGTGCGAGATTTTTACAAAGAACAATTCAGGAAAAGATTGAAAATATGATCGCGACGAAATTTTTGAAAGGGGAGATTAAAAGGGGAGATGTATTTGAGATCACAGAGAATGATATATAATTATGGTATTCAGTATACAGTATTTAGTATTCGGTATTGAATGCTCAATCGTATACTAAATACTGTATACTAAATACTAAATACAATTTTATGCGTTTAAAAAAAGAAGGGGAAGGGGTTGTGGAAATTTTCTTAAATATTTTTATGCCAATCTGGCTGCCGATTAAGGCTATTTCTATGATGATTAAGGAGATGAGGGAGGAGAAGAGAAAGAGGAGAGAGACGGAAGAGAAATAGAGTTTTTAATTTTAATCAATTTAAATCTTAGCAAAAAATGAAAGATAAGTATGATGTGATTATTGTCGGCGCTGGTCCAGCGGGATTGAGTTGCGCGGAAGTTTTGGCTAAGAATGGCAAGTCTGTTTTGGTTTTGGAGAAAAATAAAAAAATTGGTCCTAAAGTTTGCGCTGGGGGATTGACGGCAAGAGTAGAGAAGGAAAGATTTTTATCTCTACAAGATGTTGATAAAACTTTCAATTCTTTTAAGCTCCATTTTCTAAAAACATGTAAAACACTTACTGATTCTAATCCTCTTGTCGCAACTATTGATCGTAAAAAGTTGGGAGAAATAATGTTAGAAAAAGCGCTTAAAAAAGGAGCGGAAATAAAAACAGAAATAAAAGTAAAAGAGATTAAAGAAAATTCAATAATTATTAATGGACAAGAAATAAAATTTGATTATTTAATCGGCGCGGATGGAAGCAATTCAACAGTGAGAAGATTTTTAGGAATAAAAACTAAAAAAATACTTGTTACTTTGCAATATATTATTTCTCAAGATATTCAGAAATTTAAAGAAATGGAATATTTCTTTAATTCAAAAATATTGAATGGCTATTTTTGGATTTTTCCTCATAAAAATTTTACAGCTGTTGGATGTGGTTATTGTCCAAAAAATACTTGGCAAGATGTGCGTATTAAAGAATGTTTTGAAAAATGGTTGATAAAACATAGAATTAAGACGGAGAAATTAGAACTAAGAAGTTTTCCAATTCAATTTGATTATCAGGGCTATCAATTCGGCAATAAATTTTTGATCGGCGATGCAGGAGGATTTGTTTCGGGGGCAACAGGAGAGGGAATTTATTTCGCGATGGTTTCTGGAAAAGAAGTGGCTAAAAAGATTATTAATCCGCAATACGACTGTCCTGAGATTTCTAAGATTTTAAAAATAAAAAGAAGACACGAATATTCTTTTAGAAAAATTAATTTTTTAAATAATATTTTTCCGAATCTCGGATTTAATATATTAGCTTTTCTTTTAAATTTTAGATGGTTCAAGAAAATCTTCATTAAGATTTTTATTTAAATTTAATTAACTTAACAAACTAACAAAAACTATGGGTAGAAAAAAATTATTAAAACTACAGAGAAAAGAGGAAAAAAAACTTGAAGTGATTAATAAAAAAGAAAGCAAGAGGAAAACGGTAATTAGAATTGTTTTTTTGGTGTTGCTTATTTTTGTGGTTTATCAATTAAATATTGCTATGAATAAAAATTCTGAAAATAATAATGTGAGCGTGAATGATGTTGTTGACGAAAATAATAATGAGGACAATAAAAATAACGGCGAGAACAATGCGGACAATGTTGATTTACGAATTGCTGTTATTGAAACAAATAAAGGAAATATAAAATTAGAATTATTTACAAATGACGCGCCGAAGACGGTGGAGAATTTTGTGAAGTTGGCAAGCGAGAATTTTTATGATGAAACAAAATTCCACAGAGTAATTTCAGATTTTATGATTCAAACAGGGGACCCGCTTAGCAAAGATGATGATCCATCTAATGACGGTACGGGCGGGCCGGGATATTCTTTTGAAGATGAAATAAATTCTCATAAAGTTGAAGTCGGCTCTTTAGCGATGGCAAATTCCGGACCGAACACGAACGGCAGTCAATTTTTTATTGTTACCGAAAGAGCGCAACCGCATCTTGATGGCAAGCATACCGTTTTTGGAAAAGTGCTTGAAGGGATGGAAGTGGTGAGAAGTATTGAACAGGGGGATGTGATGGAGAGGGTTTATATTGCTGAGTAAAAAAATCTGTCATTGCGAGGAGTCCCGCAGGACGACGAAGCAATCCCGTGACTAAATTCCTCGTGTGTAGTCACGGGATTGCTTCGGTCGCTGCGGCTCCCTCGCAATGACAAATAATTAATATAATTATGCCAGATAAAAACTATATTTACGCGGTTTCAACTTTTGTTGGTACCGCGATTGGCGTTGGAATTTTCAGCTTGCCTTTCGTAGCTTCTAAATCAGGCTTTTCTTTTTTTGCCGTTCTCCTCGTTTTATTAGGATTTATTATGATTGTTCTAAATTTAATGTATGGAGAAATTACCTTGAGAACTAAAAATAAAGGTCGCTTAGTCGGCTATTGCGGGAAATATTTAGGAAAAAACGGAAAAAGATTCGCGACATTTACTACTCTTTTCTCTCTATACTCCAGCACGCTGGCTTATATAATAATTGGCGGTGTCTTTTTAAACGCTTTATTCTCCGGTTATTTTGGTGGCAGTGAATTTGCTTACAGTATTATAATATTTTCTGTCATTTCAATAGGAATATACGTTAGCTTGAAAATGGTCAGTATTATAGAATTATTAATGGTCATTTTTCTTTTTGTCGCTATGTTTGGAATCATCATAAAAGGCAGCGTTCTTGTTGATTCTAACAATTTATTAACTTCTAATTTTTCGCAAGCTTTTTTTCCTTTTGGCGCTATCCTTTTTTCTTTAAGCGCTTTGTCGGCTATTCCGGAGCTGGAACATATTATTAAAAGAAAGAAAGAAAGAATTAAGGGCGTTATAATTTGGGGAGGCATAACTACAATAATCGTCTTTTTATTATTTGTTGCGGTAGTGCTTGGTGTTACCGGAGTTAATACTTCGGAAGACGCTTTGTCGGGAATTAACGCGGTTATGGGAAACGGCATTGTTACTATTGGTTTAATCTTTGGAGTTTTTGCCATCGCCACTTCATTTCTAATGATCGGAATCAATTTAAAAGAAATATTCTGGTATGATTATCATCTGAGCGAAAAGAAGGCCTGGTTGCTTACCTGTTTCGTGCCGTTTATTATTTTTCTTTTAGGTTTGCGTGATTTTATAACTGTGGTAAGTATCGCGGGCGGTATCGCGGGCGGTTTTGTTGGTATTCTTATCATAGTTTCATTTTATCGGGCTAAAAAAATGGGGGACATGCAACCTGCCTATGAAATAAAAGTTCCCAAAATATTTTCCGCCTTAATGATTTTTATTTTCCTTTTAGGAATTGTGTATCAATTTGTTTACGGATTTTAATATTTTAAAAATGCAGAAAAAAGCAAAAACAATAATTAAACTTTGGCTTCCAGTTTTTGTCTGGTGCGTTGTTATTTACTACCTTTCTTCAATCCCAAGCTTAAAATCTGACCTGCCTAATCAATGGGATTTTGTTTTGAGAAAAATCGCGCATATGGCGGAATATGGAATTTTGACTGTTTTTCTTTTTAGGGCGTATTTTAAAAGCAATGGACTTACAATAAAAAAATCCATTTCTTTCGCAATAGTATTTGCCCTAACTTACGCTTTTACCGATGAATATCACCAGCTCTTTGTCTTTGGCAGACAAGGTAGTTTAAATGATGTATTTATTGATAGTTTAGGCGTGTTTTTTGCGGCGTTTTTGATTTACAAAAAGATAAAAAAATGATAGAATACTAATATTAAAATTGTTATATTGCTCTATTGTTAAATTGTTATGCATAGCACGATTATTTAACAATTTAACAATTTAACAATTTAACAATTTAATTCATGATCTCTTTTGAAAATCCTTTATTAGTAATTGAAGTAAGCAGAGTGTTTGTAATTTTGGCGATATCATTTATTGCCGCAATGTTAGCGACGCCGTTGCTTACTCATTTTTTATATAAATATAAAATCGGCAAGCAGATTAGGGACGACGGAAGCAGTCCTGTTTTTAGCGCGCTTCATAGGAAAAAAGCTGGAACGCCGACAATGGGAGGGCTTTTAATTTGGATTATTGTTCCAATTTTGGCGATTATGTTTTGGTTATTTTCTTCCATAAGCGATAATCCTGCTATAAACAGCATGAATTTTCTTGATCGCGCTCATACTTACCTGCCTTTGGGAATTTTAGTTTTAGCCGGGTTAGTTGGAGCGGTTGATGATATTATGGGCGTGTTTAAAATCGGTCCAAAGGGAGGAGGTCTTGGAATTAAAGAAAGAATATTACTTTATACTTTTGTGGCGGTAATAGGAGCCTATTGGTTTTATTTTAAACTTGGTTGGGACATGATTCATATTCCAGCAATTGGAGATTTTGCGATAGGTTTCTGGTATTTTCCGCTTTTTATTTTTGTAATTGTGGCCACTTCATTCTCTCTCAATGAAACAGATGGATTAGATGGGTTGGCAGGAGGAGTTACTTTGCCGGCTTTTGGAGTTTTTGGCGCGATCGCTTTCGCGCAAGGGAATGTGGAACTTGCGATGTTTTGCGCTGCGATAATTGGAACTCTGCTTGCTTTTCTATGGTTTAATGTTCATCCGGCAAGATTTTATATGGGCGATACGGGTTCAATGGCGCTTGGCGTGACTTTGGGCGTGGTTGCGATGCTGACGAACTCGTTTTTAATCTTGCCTTTCGTTTGTTTTATTTTAGTTGTTGAATCGTTATCAGTTATTATCCAGTTAACCTCAAAAAAATTCCGCCACAAAAAAGTTTTCCGAAGCGCGCCGATCCATCATCACTTCGAAGCTCTTGGCTGGCCGGAATGTAAAGTGACAATGAGGTTTTGGATCATCGCCTGGGTAATGGCGGCGATTGGGCTGGTGGTGGGGTTGATGGGGATGGGGAATTGAATTAAATTGTTATATTGCTAAATTGTTACATTGTTATAGAATTTACGTGTTTGGAGTGTCAAACGCAGCCGCAGCGAAGTTTGACTTGAAGTATCAGTTAATTTCCGCTTTCAGGTAGAGCTTCGTTGTGGCTCCACCCTACGCTCCAAAATGTGATAATACCTAAATTATTTTTAAAAAATTAAAAATAAAAAAATGAAAAAAGAATCTTTGTCAACATCAATGTCAAAATTAATTTTAACGATCGTTTTGATTATTTGTATTGGGACAACATTTGGACTGATGGGATATTATTCAACAAAGACACCAACAAAAACTAAAATTCCAGAAAATAAAATAGCGTGGGCGATGTATAACTCAGTTGATAAAAGTTTGTTTGATTGGGAAAATTATAATATTAAATATCCCAGTGATTGGAATTATACAGAAGAAAGAATTTCTTCATCAAGAAAAACTGGCACTTTAATGACTATTTTTACAGATAGCAAACGGTTTAATAAATTATTAATAATCACTGGTGGTAAAAGATTAGACAATATGACAAATCAAAATATGTCAGAAATTAAATTTTCTAATAATGTTTTTTACAAGTACAATAATATAGAAACTGAACAAGTATATTATATTTATAAAACTGGCTTAGATGAAGAAATTAATTTTGGAATGGAAACAGAAATATTTTTTAAATTCAATAATACTGATGAGAATATAATAAAAGAGATACTAGGAAGTTTTAGTTTAAATTTGTCTGTAGAGTTGATATCGACGGAAATAGAAATAATAAACGACACTTCCGACTGGCAGACTTATCGGAATGAGGAGTTTGAGTTTGAGTTTGAATATCCTTCGAAATTTGGAGAAGTTATTTTTGAAATAAATCCAGAAATAGCTCTTGTAAAAGAAGGAGAAAAAAGAGGAATGAAAATGGAAGGATATTTTTCTAATAAATCAGGTATAATTTTTGGTGGAAAGACGGCTAATTATGACGATGTTTCTAGAGAAATTACTAAAATTGATTTTAAAGGATATACTAAAAACAACGAGGGATATTTTTTTGGTTTTAATCCTTATCAAAATGAATTATATGGAAAAATGACGCCAAAGAAAATTATAAACGATAATATTTTATTAGTAAATTGCAAAAGTTTTGCGGAACGATGTTTTATTATTGATACATATATGTCGAGAACAGTGGATGAAGACCTAAAACATTCAATGGCGGGCTTAATAAATTTAAAGAAGGGTGAATTTAGTGGTTTGATGATGTTAGCAAATGATAAATATATAAGAGAAGACGAATTTATTAAAATCCTTTCCACTTTCAAATTTATAGAAAACTAAAAAACACAAAAATAAATATTAATAATCCAAATATTATGTTAGTTGGCTCCATAGTCCACGTAGGGCTGTGGAGCTCAAGTGCAAACGGTTTGCATTTAAGCTATTTTAAAAAACTAAAAACAAAAAAAAATGAAAAAAGAATCTTTATCAGTTATGACAGTCAAAACGCTTTTGGCTGTGGTTATTTTTACGGGGATTGGAACGATTATTATCGGCGGGGGATATATTATTGGGGAGTATTCTAAAACGCAAAATAATAATAAAACTATTAAGATTATTGAGACTGTTGAAGAAAATCAAAAAGAGGAATTAATAATATCTTGCAAAACAGATTCGGATTGCGAAGGTTATTTTTCGTATAATACTTGTGAAGTTTTTTGTGCTAATAAAGATGAAAAAAATCAAAAAATACTTGAGGGATTTAAGAAAAGGTGTGATCTAACAGCATGGTTTGCGCTTCAACCTAAATGTGGATGTATTGATAATAAGTGTCAGCAAGTAGTTGGAGAAAGGTCTTATGATCTTTTAGAAAAAAAATGTGACGGCAATAGCTGTTGCCTAGATGCTCTTGAATATATGAAAGAGAATAATTATAAGGAAACCAAACGAAGTTTTCAGCCAGAAGAAAAGCATAACTGCCCGAGTGGGTTTAAAGTAGGGAGTCTTGATTGCTATACTTTTTTGAAGTGGTGCGAGCCGGTTGAAGAAAAATATTGTTTTGACGGCCAAAATAATCGTAGAGAAATTGGAGAAATTTGGTCAGAAAGTCCGACTATATTTACAGAATGCAATGAATTCGAGAGTGTTTCAGTCAATCATGTGTTGTCTTGCGGTAAAGAAAAATTAATTATCTCGGCTGGCTATAGTTCTAATGAAAACAATATAAACAGAACTAACCCATCACTTCCTTTTTTCATCGGAACCGACCTCTCGTTAAAATATACATGGGTTATAGACGGAAATAAATACACAAGCTCTTCTGGCGGACCGACTGGGGTTTTTGCCTCGTGCGAAAATGAAAAAGCGGCAATATTTTCTTTTGGTGGGATGGGTGAAACATATTATAAAAAAACATTTTTTGAAAATGATTATAAAACAGTAATATCTTGTCTTGATTCGTTAGCTTATTATGAAGAAGGCGGAAGAGTTTACGATGAAAATGATCCTAAAAATTTTACAATCGGCAGATTTAAAAATGGCGAAAGAGCGGGAGAGTTTAAACTGCTTGAAAATGGAAAAGAAATATGTCAGGAAATTAAAGAAAGGTATCAAGAGATAGAAGAAACTACCATTGGCACATTAAACTGGCAGATTTATCAGGATAAAAAGTTTGGATTTGAGATGAAGTGTCCGGAATATTATAATAGGTTGTTATATGATTTTAAGACTATGAAAGAAGAAGATTATAACAGTATTCATTTTTTTAGAGATATGAGCGAAGAAGAATTGAATGATTTCAAAGAAAATTATTTAATTGTCTTTGAAGAGGGTGGTACTCATTCGGGAACAGTTTTGGTGAAATCATATAATAATGAGGAAAAATTAAAAAAATGGTATGAAATTGAATCATTTGAAGATCTTGAATTTAAAGAATTCGATAATGTAGATTATTATATAGCGAACAAACTAACAAAGAACACTTCATCTAAAAACGAACAGTTGATAGCAGGTTATAACTATATTATCCCGCACCGTGAAATTGACAATTTATTTTTGGTCTTTGAGATACCTGAGTTTTTAAAATCAAAATTTGAAAAGGATTTTCTTCCCACTTTTAAATTCACACAAAAATAAAAAACACAAAAATAAATATTCATAATCCAAATATTATGTTAGACATATTAATAAAAAATGGAACTGTGATTGATGGAACTGCGACCAAAGGAAAAATCGCTGATGTTGGGATAGAGAAAGATAAAATAACTGTTGTTGAAAAATTAGATGATAATACTAAAGCGGCTAAAATTATAGACGCCGAAGGAATGATTGTTTGCCCCGGGTTTATTGATATCCTTGACCATTCAGACAATTTTTGGACTTTATTTTCAATACCAAGATTAGATAGCAAAATAACACAAGGAATAACCACCATAATCGGCGGAAATTGCGGATCATCGTTGGCGCCAGTATTAGGAGAAAATTCAGTTAAAGCGATTAGCAAATGGGTTGATGTTGGTAATACTAATATAAATTGGATTAGAACCAAGGAATTCCTTAATGAAGTAGAGAAAAGAAATATTGGAATTAATTTTGGAACTTTAGTTGGTCATGAAACATTAAGGCGTGGATTGTTAGGAGACGAGGTTAGAAGAATAACGGACGAAGAAATAAAAATGATTGGCAGAATGCTTTCTGATAGCCTGGCGGACGGGGCCTTTGGAATGTCAACCGGACTTGTTTTTTCACATGCCAAAATGACCACAATCAGTGAAATAAAATATTTAACAGAAATATTAAAAGCAAACGATTCTTTTTATGCCAGTCATATCAGGGGAGAAGCCGAAGAATTGCTTCCAAGCATAAATGAAACAATTCAAATCGGAAGGGAAACCAGGGTTCCTGTTGAAATTTCACATCTAAAAGCTATCGGAGAAAGATACTGGTCTGATATGTTTCGCGCGCTGGAAATGATAAATGTCGCCAACGAAGAAAATGTTGAAATTGGTTTTGATATATATCCCTACAATACGACTGGTTCGGTTTTATATATTCTTTTACCCGATTGGGTTTCAAGGGGAGGGAGAAAAAAAATGATTTCAAGATTAAAAGATTTGGATTTACGAAATAAAATAATAAAAGAGATAAAAGAAATGAATTATGACTACGAAAATATTATAGTTTCAATTTGTCCAAAATTAAAAGAAATAGTTGGAAAGAGGATTACAGATATTGCGTCCAAACAAGAAATAAGTTCAGAAGAAGCCATAATAGAGCTTTTAATCAGCGCTAACGGGCATGTTATAGTGTTTGATAGAAAAATTTTAAGCGAAGAAAATATTGAATTGGCGCTAAAAAATCCCCATTGCATAATTTCTTCAGCTGATGCTGCCTATAATGTTGAATATATAAGAACGGGGGAAATCATTCATCCAAGATGCTTTGGAACATTCCCAAGAATTTTGGGAAGGTATGTCAGAGAGCAAAAAGTTTTAAATATAGAGGACGCTATAGAAAAAATGACTTCCAAGCCGGCTAAAAAAATAGGATTGAAAAATAGAGGAATTTTGAGAAAAGGATTTTACGCGGATGTTGTCGTTTTTGATCCTAAGTCTGTCATAGATAAAGCCGACTTTAATAACCCATATCAATATTCAGAGGGAATTGAGCAAGTGGTTATTAATGGGAAGATAGTTATAGAAAATGGGGGACATACAGGGGAGTTGGCGGGAAGGGCTTTGAGGAAATAAAATTGTCATTGCGAGGAGCCTGAGTGGACGCAGTGAACGAGAAGGCGACGAAGCAATCCCGCAACTAAGCTCTCTGTGCGTAGTTACGGGATTGCTTCGTCATTCCACTACGCTATCGCTCCGTTCCATTCCTCGCAATGATAGTAAAACATATTATGTTCAAACTTCTCAAAAAATTCAAAAAATCTAATGCCAGATTAGGGGAATTAAAAACAAAACACGGGATTATAAAAACCCCGTGTTTTATGCCGATTGCGACTTGTGGGAGCGTGAAATCAATTGATAGCATTGAGATGGAAAAACTTGGCGCAAATATAATTCTGGGAAATACTTATCATTTATACTTAAGACCGGGAGATAAACTAATTAAAAAATTCAGTGGGCTGCATAATTTTATGAATTGGCAAAAACCAATTTTAACGGATAGCGGTGGATATCAGGTTTTTTCTTTGGCAAAGATGAGAAAAATTACTGAGGAAGGAGTAAGCTTTCAATCTCACATTGATGGATCTCGCCATCTGCTAACTCCGGAAAAATCGATTGAGATTCAGCGAAATTTGGGAAGCGATATTATTATGGTTTTGGATGAATGCGCGCCATACCCGGCGAGTAAAAAATATATCAAAGAATCGTTAGAATTAACGACGAGATGGGCAGGTCGCTGTAAAGATTATTTTGAAAAAACACAAAGCATAAAATACAAAAGCCAAACAAAACACAAAACACAAAGAGCTTTATTATTTGGCATTGTGCAGGGCGGGATTTATAAAGACCTGCGGAAAAAATCGGCTAAACAATTATTAGAATTAAATTTTGACGGTTACGCAATCGGCGGAGTTTCGGTAGGGGAGCCGAGCGAAAAAATGTTGCAGGTTGTTGACTGGACTATGCCGTTTTTGCCGGAAGATAAGCCGAGATATTTGATGGGAGTTGGAAAACCGGAAGAAGTTGTCAGCGCTGTGGCAAGAGGGATTGATATGTTTGATTGCGTGATTCCGACAAGAAACGCGAGACATGGAACGATATATAAATTTAAAAATAAAAGCTCAAAGTTAAAAGTTGCGGAAAAACAAAATAAAAATTTTTATGAAATTTTGCATATTACGAATGAGAAATTTAAAAGCGATAAAAAACCGATAGATAAAAACTGCCAATGTTTTACCTGCCAAAACTATTCCCGCGCGTATTTAAGGCATTTATTTGCCTCCGGCGAATTGCTCGCTTTGCGATTGGCAAGTATTCATAATATATATTTTTATTTGGAGTTGATGAAAAGGATTAGAAATTCGGTTTGATATAGCTCGGTGACGGGCACCCTTTAAGGTGCCCGTCACCTTTATTTAAAAAACAAAAAAACAGGCTTTGTTGCCAGTTTGAATATAATAAAAAAGGGTAAGTTTTCTACCTTAATAATTTTCTATCAAGGTCTCAGGTATAAATCCTGAGTTGTCTTTTTTCCTAAGACTAAAGAAAACCTACCCATTTGTTAAAATCTCCTCATTGATTTTTCCTCCTTTTCAAAAAATGCCGATCAACCTCGCTGTACTCTGTTTTGATCTTCCCCTTCGTTTGCTTGGGGGTATGGCGAGGGTTGGTTTTGGAACACAAGCGGCGTCGCTTTTATTCCTTGTCGTCAGCAATCTTCTTGAGCTTCTCCCATAACTGGGAATTTTCCTATTTTTTATTTTAAGTCTTAAAATTGATGCTGATTTTTCCGCCGATGGGCGGTTGTTCTGGTCCCTGCAGGTCCGATCCTATTGAAGCTCAATCGTAAACTGGCGGCCGAACAGCTGGGTATCAGTGGTTGGTATAATGGTTCTTACAAAAAATTTGTCTTTCATCTTTTTTCCATACTATCTACTCCTTTGGTCCTCTGCTTAACGCAGTTGTTATACATCTTGTGCATAACAAACGGACTCTTTATTTATAAAGTTTCTTTCTTAATCAACTTCAAATCAAGAAATCAACTTTATAAACCACCGTAGCACATCAAAAAGATTTGTCAAGACCTGAAGAAAGTATTAGAATGAAACTACATTGCTCTATTATATTTGGAGTATCAAACAAGCCGCAGCGAAGTTTGACTGAATAACAATAAATTACAATCTTACGATTTTTCGGTAGAACTCCGCTCCGCTTTATTCTTAAAAAGACTTAATATAAAAACAAGCAGTTTGAAGATGTGTTTTATAAATTTTAGAAAAAAGGCGGAGCTATGTTCTACACTCCAGTATATTAACAATTTATTTTTTTATGAATAACCTTGAAATACTATTTCAAATAATTGGAGGAATAGCCATCTTGCTTTATGGCATTCATCTATCCGGCGTGAGCTTGCAAAAAATGCTCGGGTTTCGGCTGGAGGAAATATTGAAAAAAACAAACGAGAATCCAGTTAAGGGATTAGCGATTGGAACAGGGATCACGAGTTTAATTCAAAGCAGTGGAACAACAATGATAATGCTGATTGGATTTATCAGTGCCGGGCTTTTAACCCTGAAAGGCGCGATTCCCGTGATGCTTGGCGCGAATATTGGCAGCACTATAACTATCCAGCTTGCATCTTTCAAATTGGGATTATACGCGCTACCAATTTTAACAACCGGCGTATTTATCCACATTTTCTCAGTTCGCAAGATCTACAAAAATTTTGGAGAGGCGCTAATCGGGTTTAGTTTCTTGTTTTTAGGAATGAACTTTATTTTTACCGGGACTCAATCATTATCTTTAAATGAATCTGCTGTCGCGCTTATTAGCGTTATAGGATCTTCCGCATCTCTTTCAATATTTATTGCTGCCACTCTCGCAGTTGCGTTAAGAAGCAGTAGCGCTGTTTCTGTTTTTATCGTAGCGCTTGGAGTGTCTCAAATTATAGATCTTAAAGCAGCTATTTTCTTAATTTTTGGAGTAAATCTTGGTTCAAGTTTAAAAATAATTTATTTAACTTTAACTGGAAGAGGATTTTTTGGAAGAATTGCTTTTCTAAGTTTGTTATTTAATCTATTCGGAATTTTTGTTCTCTTATTATTTTTTCAACACTTCCACTATTTAATAAGCGCTACTTCAGGAGATATCGGCAGGCAGATTGCCAACGCGCATACTTTATACAACATTATCGCCGCTTTAATATTTATTCCGTTTATTCCGTTTATCCTAAAATTGATGGATAAGTATGTGCCAATAAAAGAGTTTAAAAACAAAGAACTATTTTATCTTAACAGGAAATTACTTTATACTCCGTCTGTGGCTCTTAATCAGGTTAATAGAGCTGTAGTGGAAATGGGAAAAATTTCATACGAGATGTTGGAAGATTCTAAAGCAATACTTTTTGAGGGTAAAACGGAATTATTTAAAAAGGTTGAGGAAAATGAGGATAAGATAGACGAAATGACCGGAAAAATTTCGGAATACACAACCCAAATTTCCCAGCAAAATTTAACCAAAAAAGACGCAATGCGCCTTTATAGTTCAATGCATATTTTAACTGATACGGAACATCTTTGCGATCATATTTTAACCGTTGCTGAATTATTGATTGATTTAAGAAATGATAAAATAGAATTTTCCGAAAAAGCTGTTCGTGAATTAACCGCTATATTTGGGAAATTAAAAATAATGCAAAATCTTGTTATAAAATCGCTTGATGAAGATAATTTACATCTTGCTTATGAAATTATAAAACATGAAAATAAAGTTGACGAGATAGTAAAAAAAGCGCATAACAATCACATAGAAAGAATAGATAAAGGAATGTGTCCATTGGAAAATGCTAAATATTTTTCTGAACTTCTAAATAACTTGGAGCGAATTGGAGATCATTATGATAATATCGCTTATGCTGTAGTGGACAGATTTAGATATAAGTAGAAGCATTTTAGCATACTAATATTTTAACATTTTAACAAAATCCCTGTTTATTTAATTTCTAAAAGTAATAATAGTATTTTAATAAATTGGATATTAGATATTTAAAAATAAGTTTGTTGAAAATTTTGTTAAAATGTTAATATGTTAAAATGTTAATATGTTTATATGTTAGATACTACGATTGGAAATTGGATGGACTTACTTGTAATTTTTTATTTGTTTCTTCATTTAATAAGCGGGATGAGGAGAGGACTGTTTTCTATTTTTGTAAGTCTGATTAGTTTTATCTTGGCTTTGATTATTGCTTTTTTTACTTATGCTTATAGCGCCGTTTTTTTTATTGAAAATTTTGGCATAGACAATTCCTACGCGAATGTTTTAGGATTTTTTACGAATATTTTTATTGTAAAAATTATTATTTTTTTGGTAGTTTACAAGGCGCTGTCTGGAATCGCATCCACAATCACTAATTCATTTTTAAATCGTTTGGTCGGTGGCTTGGTTTTATTTACATACGGGATAGTTATTGTTTTTTTAATATTTTCCATCACTCTTTCTTTCTCACTGCCTGATTTTATGAACAAAGAGATATGTTCATCTACCACTGGAAAATTTGTTGAGAGCGATCCGTTGAAATTGAATGACAGATTTAAAAACATTTTCGGCGATATTCTAAAAACGACCATAGAAAAATTTGATTTTTTGACAGTTGAAATCGGAAAAAATGAAAAAATAGATCTTAATTTTAAAATTTCTGATCTTAAAATTGATGAGCAGATGGAAATAGATATGCTTGAAATGGTCAATTACGAACGAACTTTATCCGGGCTTAGTATATTAGTTGTTGATGAAAAAGCTCGTGAGGCGGCAAGAAAGCACGGAAGGGATATGTTTGAAAATGGATATTTTTCGCACGAAGATCTTAATGGCGGAAGCCATGATGATCGCATGAAAGAAACAGGAACCGAGTTTATGATGTCTGGCGAAAATCTTGCTTTGTCACAAGATCTTGAATCAGCGCACGAAGGATTGATGAACAGCCCGGGACATAGAAAAAATATTCTCCATCCATTTTTCCACCGCGTTGGAATTGGAGTAATTGACGGCGGGGAATACGGGATAATTTTCGTCCAAAATTTCGCGGATTAAGATTAGCTTTTTAGGTTGTAGTTTGTTAGCTTTTTAAATAAAAAAAGAAGACAAAAAGTCTTCATATTGTTCGCCATGATTCTTTGCTATCATAATTAAAAAATTCGTCAATATCTAATATTTTATTTTACCATGAAAAAACATTCTTCTAAAAAATGTTCAAAAAACAAAACTGGGTTCAGAACGCCGAGTGTTTTTCGGAGTGATGTTGAAAGAAAAAATAAATCCTCTCGTCATTCCCGCACTGAAATAAAATTCAGCATAAACTCCGGCGGGAATCCAGTAAAGCTCAATAAATAATATTTCTCGTATAATTTTAATAAAGTGAGACTAACTGGATCCCAGACATTTTTTTCTAAAGCTATCGCTTTATAAAAAATTCTGGGATGACAAAACGAGAAAGTTTTAAAATAATTTACACATAAATGAAAAAAATAAAAGATCTGCAATTGAATTTTTTAATCCAGATTATTATCGCTTTTTTAATCACCGCCTCTCTTTCCTTGGCAACGGCGCATAATATGACGACTGGAAAAGTTATTTATACTTCAGAGCCCGTTCAATCTATCTATGTCCCGCCATCACCCGTTCCGCCGTATCAGCCGGCAGAAATTGGCGTGTTTCAATTTCTAGTTTCTTTTTTAATCGCGACTCTTTTAATGCTACTTTTTTTGAAAATATCTAAAGGTAAATTTATGTTTGAAATTTTCTTTTCCGGAGCGATAGTTTTTGGCGCGCAGGGACCTTTGGGAATTGTTTTTGTTAAATTTACCGCCTTTTTAGGCGCTATTGCTATTGTCGCTTTAAGATTTATTTATCCAAGAATTTTGACGCAAAATATCGCAATAATAATCGGTATTGCCGGAATCTCCGCAAGTTTAGGTATGAGCGTCAAACCATTGATGGTGTTAATAATATTAATTCTTCTTTCTATTTATGATATTATTGCTGTATATAAAACACGCCATATGATCAAGCTTTTTAAAGAAATGGCTAAGAGAGGAGCGGTCCTTGCTCTTGTGGTTCCGAAAAGTTTTTCTTTGTGGTTTAATAAATTTGAAATAATAAAACCGGAAAATAAAAACGAGTTTATTTTTTTGGGAACGGGAGATTTGGCTTTACCTATTTTCTTTGCGATATCAGCCTTGTCGTTGGGAATTAGATTCTTTTTACTTATAATTTTCGGGGCAGTTATTGGGTTTGCCGTCAATCATCTAATTTTTATAAATCAAAAAGAGAGGAAACCGATACCAGCTCTTCCGGCTATAGCATTTTTTTCTATACTGGGATATGCCTGTAGTTTTATGTATAAATAATATAATTAAAATATGCAACAAAAAGAAGAAAAATTCGTAAAAGTTGTTTTTAGAAGAATTATTATTCTGAAGGATTTTTTATTGAGCGGGTGTAAAATAATTATTGCCAGACCTTATTGGAAAGATAAGCAAATAATGACGATCCTTTTTTTGAGCGTTTTGCTAAATATTTTCATTTGGATTTTTCTTTTTCAAAATCAAAAGGAAAACAGCTATCCCATTATCTTGCATTATAATTTATTTTTTGGCGTTGATTATCTTGGCAATTATGAAAAAGTTTATTTAATCCCACTATCCGGGCTTATTGTAATTATTGTAAATTCAATTTTGGGACATTTGCTGTATTTAAAAGAAAAATTAGCAGTTTATTTTTTGGTTTTTATTATTTTTATAATCCAGGTTTTTTTATTAATAAACAGCTATTTAATTATAAGAATTAATTCATGAACATTAAAATATTAAAACACGAGAACATGTTGAGATTTCAAAATTTTGTTTTAATGTTTTGATGTTCTCGTGTTTTAATATTTTTGGGGTTGACATATGATTTCAATATGATACTATGGTACAAGTGATTTTTACCCAACTTATTTAGTGGGTTTTTAATTTTATAAATCGCTAATTTTAAGGTTTAGAAACATTATAAAATAATCAGATAAAACAAAAAAATGGCAAAAAAATTCATTACAATAGATGGTTTAAAGAAATTAAAAGAAGAACTTAATTATTTAAAAACATCAAAAAGACAAGAGATATCAAAACGAATTCAGAGCGCGAAAGAATTAGGAGATCTGAGTGAAAATGCGGAATATTCCGAGGCAAAAGAACAGCAAGCTCTTAATGAATCAAAAATTGAAGAGTTGGAAGAAACTTTTAAAAATATTGAAACAATTGATGATCGTCATTCAAAGTCCAATGTTGTGAATATTGGATCTACGATAAAAATGAAGAATGGAGAAATTGAACGCACTCTTACTATAGTCGGTTCAAATGAAGCCGATCCGTCGGAAGGTAGAATTTCCAACGAATCACCTCTTGCAATGTCTTTTTTGGGGCATAAAGTTAATGATAAAGTTGAAGTTAAAACTCCAAAAGGAAAAACAAGCTATCTTATCTTAGAAATTTCATAAACGATTTAAATCTAGTTATTATAAAAGACGATGATTTTGAATCTCGTCTTTTTTGTATCCCGCTTAATTACGATAAATTATTAAAAGCGCTTTTTGTTTTTAATAGTTTAGTGATATAATGAATTTAGATTAGTGGAAAGATGTATTGCAGAGGAAATTTTGGGTTACTGAAATATGATTGTGTAGAATTTGTCATCCTGAACTTGTTTCAGGATATTTCAGCCATTATATTGATTTAGCCCACAAGTCACAAAGCATTTAACTAAACCGAAAACACAATTGTCGTATCAAACGGGAAGACACTTGAATTTTCATTGTAAACGAAAGGCAATACTGAATAGTACAAATTAAAACTTAAAATGTAAAAGATCCTGAAACAAGTTCAGGATGACAGAATCTAAGTTATCAATATGCTCATCTCTCAAACAGACGAAATAAAATCAAAATTGAGCGTGGAAGAAGTGATTTCGGGGTATCTTCAGCTACAAAGAGCGGGGAGAAATTTGAAAGCCAATTGCCCATTTCACAATGAAAAGACTCCATCTTTTATGGTCAGCCCTGAACGACAGATGTGGCATTGTTTTGGCTGTGGCGAAGGCGGGGATATTTTTACTTTTGTAATGAAAATTGAAGGACTTGAATTTCGCGACGCGCTAAAATTGTTGGCAGAAAAAGCGGGAGTGGAACTTAAAAGTGCTGGTTATAAAAGCGGTGATAGCGGAAAGAAAAAAAGAATTTTTGAAGTTGTTGAAGTTTCCAGAAAATTTTACGAAGAATGTTTGAAAATAAAAACGGGCAAAAAAGCATCCGAGTATTTATTAGAAAGGGGACTTTCAAAAAACACAATAGAAAAATTTCAGCTTGGGTACGCGCCGGATTCATGGGATTTACTAAGTAAATTTCTACAGAAAAAAGGCTACAAAGAAAATGAAATTTTTGCCGCTGGAATGACCGTAAAAAAAGATCGCGGCGGATATTATGACAGATTTCGCGGCAGAATAATGTTTCCAATTAATAATATCAGCGAACAAACAATCGGATTCAGTTCTCGCGTTATGCCTGGACAGGATGAAAGCCAGGCAAAATATATCAACACGCCAGAGACTATATTATATAACAAAAGCCAGGTTTTATATGGTTTGGACAAAGCAAAACTTGCGATCAGAAAAAATAATTCGGCGATTTTGGTGGAAGGCAATATGGATGTCATTGCCTCCTTTCAGGCTAAAATTGAAAATGTCGTCGCCGCTTCAGGAACCGCTTTAACAAATGAGCAAATAAGAATTATAAAAAGATATACGGACAACGTTGCTTTTTCATTTGACTTAGATCCTGCTGGAATTAAAGCGGCGAATCGAGGAATAGAAATCGCCCTGGCGGAAGGAATGAATGTTCAGGTGATCACGGTTCCCGAAGGAAAAGATCCCGCCGACTGCGTAAAGAATAATCCCGCTTTATGGAAAGAAGCGGTTAAAGATCCGAGTCCAATTATGG
>DAOWHY010000014.1 GCA_030641185.1 Candidatus Moraniibacteriota bacterium
AAATTGCCAGAGGGTTTAATAACTCAGTAGAAAAGACCATTCAAGCCGAGGAAAAAATTCAAAAGAGAAATAGGGTAGTTGAGTTTTTCTTCGGAGGCGATGAAGAAGCGGCAGAAGATATGTTACAGGAAACAAATAAAAACAAAGAAAAAATTCAACAACTTAAGCAATTAAAAGAACAGTGTGATTGCGACGAAGATGTTAAGAATATTATTCAAGAGCAAATTCAAAATGTAGAACAAGAACAAAATCGCTTAGAGCAGGTAGCCCAAAAAGAAAAATCCAATAAAGGAGTATTCGGCTGGCTTTTCGGATGGCTGAAAAAATAGATTCAAAGTTTTAAATTTTACTCTTTGAGTCTTTTTAAAAGAATATTACATAAAACAAAAAACCGTTTTAAAACGGTTTTTTGTTTTGGAACGGAGTGGACCCGACAGGAGTCGAACCTGCGACCTCCTCCATGCCATGGAGGCGTTCTAGCCAACTGAACTACGGGCCCATAAATAACTAATAACCGACAACTAATAACTTATAACATTTTTAATTTGTTATAAATTATTAGTTGTAAGTTAAATTGTGTCCCCGGCAGGAGTCGAACCTGCATCTGAGGCTTAGGAGGCTCCTGTTCTATCCATTGAACTACGGGGACGAAAAGGCATTTAAGCATGCTAACATTTTAACATACTAACATTCTGCTACGCAAAAAGCAAGCGAGATTTTTTTATTATTAATATATCTTGACAGTTTATCTCTATCTTATATATTTAGAATAGAGGTGAAAATGTGTTTTCTAAATACATCAATGGTGTAATATACCAGATAAATATCTGGTATAACAGAAATGTAGAACAACAAGAAGAATATGACGAGGAATATAAAGCAAGTCTTGAAAAGAAAGGCGGGCTGAATATTAATATAACGAAAGATTGCAAGAATTGGATAACAAGGAAAATAAATTTGTTATTTAATTTGATATCAGCAAAAATAAAACCGGGCTAAAAAAGCCCTCTTTTTTTGGATTTATAAATATAATAATTTTTGTCCAGCTTTACATGCTGTCTATAAAAGTCCAAAATACACGGAATTTATCCTTTAGGATTTCATTTAGAATTTGCGGTAGTCCTGAAACCCTAAAGGGTAAATTCCGATTATTAGATAACTTGCAAAGTGTCGTAGAAAATTTTGTATATGTTAACAAAAACAAAAAACTTTATTTTAGATCTGCTTTTTCCGATTAAGTGCCTTGGGTGCGGAGAAGAGTTTGAAAATTTGGAGCCGAAAGATAAATGGATTTGTAAAAAATGTTTTGATAAAGTAGAAATAAAAAAAGAGCAAATTTGTCCGGCTTGTGAAAAATCAAGTGAGAGCGGGGAAACGCACTACAAATGCCGGAAAGAAATTTCACTTGACGGGCTGTGGATCGCGACTGAATTTAATTATAAGACAACGAAAGAAGCAATTTATAAATTCAAATTTAATTTTATAAAAGATATTCATTATCCACTTTCAGAAATAATTATAAGAAGTATTTTAAAAGCTGATGAGCTTGGAAACTTTCACGATTTGATCTTATCAAATTTTTCACAAGAAAGCGGAGAAGAAGAAATTTATACGGATAAAAGAAAAAACAAAAAAACAGAAACAATTATAGTTCCTGTCCCGCTGCATAAAAGAAGATATAATTGGCGTGGATTTAATCAAGCTTTTTTACTATCAAAAAATATTGCTAGCAAATTCAGATTCCCAATTTATGAAAACGCGATAATTCGTAAAAGAAACACAAAGCCGCAGACAAAAATTAAATCAATGGAAGATAGAAAGAAAAATATAAAGGGAGCGTTTTTCTGTCCGTATCATAGCTTGATAAACAACAAAAATATAATAGTCATTGACGATGTCTGCACAACTTCCGCAACTCTAAATGAATGTGCCATTGAGTTGAAAAGAGCGGGCGCGAAAAATGTTTGGGGGTTGGTAATAACAAGGAGATGAGTTAAAAAAACAAAAACAACCTGAAGGCGACATTAGCTAATGTCGCCTTCAGGTTGTTTTTGTTTTTTTATTCCTCCACAATAACCTCTTCTGTCTTAATTTTCGTTTTGAATAATTTTTTTTGAATTGAATTTTTAAAAATCATAAATTCTTCAATAGCAAGTTTCCAGCTTATAAAACAATAAGCGGCAATTCCTACGATTCCCGCTAACGATCCTTGCGTAAAAATTCCTATAAAAGTATGGGTATTCAAAAAAGGTTCAACAACATATAAAGTTCCGTAAGAGAAAAATCCGGCGATCACAGAAGCAAAAGTTATTTTCGAAAGCGGTTTATAAATTTTGCCGTGACAAACAAAGTTTAGTTTTTTATTAATAAAATAATACAAAAGCAAAGCATTAATAATCGCAGAAACGGAAAAAGCGCCGACTAAACCGGAAATCCCAAATTGTTTGCTTAGAACAATGGCTAAAATTAAATTTATTACAGCGCTTATTAAAGCGGCAAAAAACGGTGTTTTGGCATCATGCAGTGCCCAAAAGGCGCGGGAAAGGAGAGGGATTAACGCCTGAGCAAATAAGCTCAAAGCAAAAATCTGCAAAGCGTTCAAAGTCAAAATGGTATCTTGCCAGTCAAATTTTCCCCATCCTAAAATTATCCTGACAATTTGCGCGCGCAAAACAATCAGAAAAATACTGGTTGGAATTATGAAAAACAAAATCTGTTTAATAGTTATGTTCAGATTTTTTGCGAATTCATTTCTTTTTTCTTTACCGCTTAATGAAGAAAGTATTGGAAAAGAAGCGATAGCAAATGAAATGGCAAAAAGTCCCAAGGGGAAACTCTGTAGATTATTGGCAAAATTGAAAACCACCAAACTCCCCTCGTCTAAAGTGGAAGCGATAATGGTTATTACAAGAAGATTGAATTGAACAACAAAAAGCGTGAGAGTGCGAGGAATCATCATCCTGATAATTTTTCTGACTCCGTTATCTTTGAGATCTATAACCCATTGATAACTAAATCCTAATTTTATAGCAATGGGAAGCTGAATGGCAAAATGCAAAAATGATCCCAGAACAACTCCCCAAGCCAATCCTTTTAATCCCCACAGTTCTGTAAAATAAATTGCTCCGGTTATGATGCCAAGATTATATAAAATAGGAGAAAGCGAATAAATAAAAAATCTTTGATATGACTGAAGAATTCCGCCAATGACGCTGCTTAAGAGAAGAAAGATCGGACTTAAAAACATAATGCGAGTAAGCTCAACCGTTGCTTCTTTTTTGGCGCTATCAAAGCCGGGTGTTAAAAGATGAATTAAGTTTGGCGCGAAAATAATTGCCAGCAGGCAGAAAAAAATCAGAACTATAAAAAGCAAATTTAAAACAGCGTTGGCGGTTCGGAAAGCGCGCTGTTCTTTTTTTTCGGAAATAAGTTTTGTAAAGACGGGAATAAATCCGGCGGACAAAGCGCCAATAACTACGATATTAAAAATGAAATCGGGGATTCGAAAAGCGGCTAAATAAATATCAAGCTCGCGACCCGCGCCAAATTCTCCCGCTAAAATGCTGTCTCGAAGTAATCCAAGCGCTTTGCTAGCCAAAGATGCCACTCCCAAAATGAGAGCGGCAGAAGTAATAGAACCAGTTTTTCCGTTAAGAAGTTTTTTGATCATTTGCTATTTGCCGGACTCACCCAAACATCAACAGCTCCGGTTTAAAGATTAGAGAAATTCCAATAATTAACATAATTACACCACCGATTAAACGCGCGGCGCGAGTATATTTTGTAGTTATTCCAGCTATTTGCAATGTTTTCATCGCGACAAAAAAGACAAATAAATCATCAAGCATAAAAACAAAAATATAAAGAACTAAATATGCGTAATATTGCCACGCTGGAAGTTCTGTCAAAGTTAAAATCTGAACATATACTGCGGGAAGACCCGCGGAACAAATTAATTCTACCAAATTAACAGCAAACGCTAAAAGTATGATCCCGCCAACGGCCATCCAAAGCTTTTGTTTTTGCGTAACAGCTTTTAAATTTTCAAATACTTTTTTTCTTTTTTCATTGTTAGTAACTTTGCATGTTGCTTCTTTATTAGTGAAATACTCCTTTAAACTATATCCGCCTCCGATTATGGCAACTAATCCTATAATAATTCTTACCCAAACAATAAAACCCAAAAACAAAATAAGATTTAGCCACGCGGACATAAATAAGAAATAAACAAACGCGGAAGTGACGATAAAAACAGATCCCAAAATCCACATTCTTTTTCTATCCTCCATTCCGAGAAGCAGACTGATTAAAAATAACAGCACCCACATCGCGCAAGGATTAAAACCGTCGAGCGCGCCAATTATTATTGTTAGCGCCGGTAGAGAAAGGTTTTTTGTTTCCATTTCTCCAATAAACGGCAATTCTATTTTTTCTGGAATAGTTTTTGTTTTTTGCGGTTCAGAAAAAGGAACACTGGAAGTAACCAAGCTTCCGACTGCGTCGTAACAGCCATTTTGCAAAGCGCATTGCACCGCTTCTTCAATAGCCACTCCAGTCTGATCGTTATAGCCAATAAAATAGTGCTCACCGACTACGGTAAAAGGCACTCCGGAAATATTAACATCCAGTTCCTTACCGACTCTTTTTAATAATTCAATACTTTCTTTATCACGAGTTACTTCCAAATAATGGATTTCTAAAGCTAAATATTTTTGTTCCAGTTCTTTCAAAAATTCTTTTTCATTTGAACAATGAGGGCAACCATTCGCCCAAAAAAAATAAAGGTCAGCTTTATTTTCAGGATTATTAAAATCGCCAGAGCTTAAAATACTATCTTGAGCAAAAGCAGAAGTCGCAAGCGCTGTAAATAATATTGCAATTGTTAGAATTATTCTATTTATTTTATTTTTCATTTTTGGTGATTAGTCGTGCTTAATACTGAATACTTGATACTAAATACTAAACTTGAGCGGATGACCGGAGTCGAACCGGCGACCTTCTCCTTGGCAAGGAGACGTTCTAGCCACTGAACTACATCCGCGAGCACTTTAGTAGGATAACATAAAATTGAAATTAGTAAATAGTATGTAGTAATTCCTGAATTATAAATTGTCATTGCGAGGAGCCTGAGCGAGCGTAGCGAACGAGAAGGCGACGAAGCAATCCCGTAACTATGCACGATGAATTTAATCACGGGATTGCTTCGTCGCCATTTCACTCACTGCGTTCACTCAGGCTCCTCGCAATGACAGATTGTCTAAAAAATCTTTCAAATCACCCGCCAACTCCGCTTTAAAAATTTTATCTTTCCCGTCAAGCAGTTTTATCTTTAATTCACTGGCATGCAGAAATTGCCTGTTTAATTCCAAATTTTCATTCTTATATTTTTTAAAAAAATACTTTTTATCTCCCACAACAGGATAGCCAATCGCTTTCAAATGAACTCTGATTTGATGCATTCGTCCGGTTTTGGGAGAAACTTCAAGAAGTGAATAGTCTTTAAAATTCTTTATTGTCTTATAAACAGTCCTCGCTTCTCTTGATTTTATATTTCCTTTTTTCTTTGTGTCTATAACTGTTTGCATATTTGGATTTGTTTTGGATCGTCCGATCTTTAAATCTATAACGCCCTCTGGCGGATTCACTTTTCCATAAACTAACGCCAAATAAACTTTCTGCGTTTTTCTATTTTTAAATTGATCTTTTAAAAATTCAAACGCCTGATTATTTTTCGCAACAATCATCACTCCCGAAGTGTCTTTGTCTAATCGATGAACCGTTCCATATCTCTGTTCATCTTCGCCAACTTCTTTTATTTTCGGATAATATTTAACCAAAAAATCAGAAACACTCGGACTTTTACTTGATTCAGCATTTTGCGACAAAACTCCCGCCGGTTTGTTTATCACAATAACATCATCATCTTCATAAATAATTTTTATTTTTGGAATTTTGTCATCTCTCCCTTTCAAAAAGGGGGCAGGGGGGATTTCGTCGTAGGCGGCAGGAATTTCTAATATTTCCACCTCATCACCCTCCTTCAAAACATAATCCGGTTTTATTTCTTTATCATTTACCAAAACCTCCTTATTTTTAATTCTCTTCTGCCAACTCGCCCTTGATTTTTCAGAATAAAAACTAGCCAAAAATTTGTCTATTCTTTGGTTGGATTGTGTGAGAGTTATTTTGATTTTTTTATTATCCATACTTTATAATTTGTCATTCCCGCGAAGGCGGGAATCTACTGTTATAATTTATTGTACTATTACCACTCAAATGCCTTTATAGATTTAAATCTTTGTAGTATAATATAGGTAGAATTGATCATAATTAAATGATAGTTTATTGGTGGGGTTTGGTCAATGAAAATAGATTTTCCCTCGTTGGTTCAGGTCTCCTGACCTGAACCTGATATTTCTTAAAGCATAATTAAAAAACTTATGCCTTCCATAAGGGTTAACCAAGAACTAAACGAAGGAACATATTTCCTAACCTTTACAA
>DAOWHY010000008.1 GCA_030641185.1 Candidatus Moraniibacteriota bacterium
ATTATATAAGGATATATAAATATGAAAAAACAAATATTTACTTATGGAAATTATTCTTATGAATATTTTCTAATTAAACAGCCGCGTAAAACTGTCAGTTTAACTGTTCAGCCGAATTTTAAAATAATGTTTAAGTGTCCTGCTGATTATAGTCAAGAAAAAATAGATAAATTTTTAAAAAGAAAATGGCTTTGGTTGAGAAAGCAGATCGCGTATTTTAAAAAATATGAAAAGAGAACAAAGACAAAGAAATATATTTCAGGAGAAAGCTTTTTATATTTAGGAAGACAATATAAATTGACAATTAAGAAAGCTAAAGAAGATGGAGTTAGTTTAAGATATGGAAGATTGCTGTTATTCACAAGTAAAAATATTTCTAATAGAAAACATAACAAAAAAATATTGCAAAATTGGTATTCGGAGAGGATAGAGAAAATTTTCAGAGAAGAATATGAAAAAGTGTTTCAGAATTTTAATTATGACTTTAAACCACAGCTAATCACAAGAGAAATGAGCAAAAGATGGGGGAGTTTTTTAAGTGATAAAAAGATAATATTAAATCCAAAACTTATTCAAGCGTCAAAAGAATGCATTGACTATGTCATTACTCACGAGCTATGCCACATGAAACACAAAAATCATGATACAAAATTTTACAAAGCTTTGAAAAATAAAATTTCTAATTGGGAAGAAGTTAAGGAAAAGTTAGAATTGAGGTTTTAGTTAATCAATAATAAAAACAAACATGGATTATACAATCGTTTTTGCTGTAATTATAATAGTTGCTGTTGGTATTGCTAGTGAAGTTCTTAATAAGAAAAAGAAAATTAATAAAAAGGAGAAAATGGTCAAAAGTCTGTATCACTATCGAAGAAAAGATTTTTTAATAAGCAGGGCAGAGCACAAATTTTTTGATATTTTAATTGAATCCGTTGGTAATCGTTATTATATTTTTCCGCAGATACATTTAGCAACATTTTTAGACCATAAGGTTGTTGGGCAAAATTGGAAAGGTGCATTTCGGCACATTGACGAAAAGTCAGTTGATTTTGTTTTATGCGATAAGGCATACATTAAGCCGCTTTTGGCGATTGAGCTTGACGATCAAACGCATCAGCGTGATGATCGGAAAAAACGTGATAGGGAAGTAGAAAATATCTTAAAAGAAGCTGGTTTGCCACTTCTACGTTTTGAAAATCACGGCAGTTTTGATAAGATAGAAATAACCAAACGCATCTCTGAGACATTAGAAAAAAGTAATTAAAAATCCCGCTTATCAATCCAAAAATCCAAAAACAAATCGCAAAGAAAATACAAGAAAGCCATAAATTAAGAAAAGAAAGCAAGGAGCTTTTAGAAAAGGCGAAAAGGAGAGTTGAAGAGGAGACTTAGAAAAAGGCGGGGAAATAATTATTTTTTATAGCGCAGAATGATTTATAGGTGGTTCTAAAAATAAACACTATGATAATTCATATTATCAAAGATAGTGTTTTTTTTGTTTTCACTTCTGAAATTTAACGCGGCTTATTTTTTTGTCGCTTTTTTATTTTGTGTTATAATAAAAGCGTAATAAGAACTTTAAAGTGAATGGCTCAGGAATATCAAACAATTATTATTGGCGCGGGACCGGCAGGGTTGATCGCGGGGAGACATTTAAAAAATGCTTTGGTTTTAGATAAGAAAAAAGAGATTGGCAAACCGGTTCAGTGCGGGGAGGGGATTAGCAGAAACGCTTTGAAGTTGCAGGGAATCAAACCAGACGATTCATGGATATCTTGTAAAATTTATAAGACGGAAAGAACAATGCCGAATGGAAAAGCGATTGGCAAATTTCATAAAGAGACGATGGGGTATGTTATTGATCGGGAGAAATTTGAAAAATATTTAGCGCGAGATGTTAAAGCGGAAATTAAATTAGATACAAAAGTAATAAATTTAAAATTTGAAAATAATTTATGGGAAGTGGTTGCCGAAAACGGGGAAGTGTTCAAAGCAAAATATATTATCGGCGCGGACGGTCCGTCTTCAATTGTCAGAAGAAAAGCCTTTCCGGAAAATCAAAATAAAATGAAGTTTGTTCCCGCCGTTGAATATTTAATAAAAACCGAAAAAGAATTAGATATGAAGACAATAAAAATTTATTTTGATAATAAAAAATATAATCATGGCTATGCCTGGATTTTTCCAAAGTCAAAAAATACCGCCAATGTCGGAATTGGAAGTATCGGGAATTTTTCAAAGGAGTTTGACGAGTTTTTGAAAAATGTGATAAAGAAAAATTATGGTAATTATAATATCCTGGAAAACAGAAGCGGGACCATTCCTGTTGCCAATATTTCCCAATGCGAAATTTACAAAGACGGAGCGTTTCTCGTCGGCGACGCGGCCGGATTGGCCGATCCAATCTTTAAGGGTGGAATGAGCCAGGCAATGACATCCGGAAAAATAGCGGCGGAATGTATTCTGGAGAATAATCCCGATTCTTACGAAGCGAAAATCAAAGCAATGCCTTTCGCGGACAAAAAATTATCTGAAGCGGGTGAATTGTTTTATAATTTGGATAATAAGGTTTTGGATGAGCTGGGGGAGGTTTTTGAAAATAAAGAATTATCTTACATCCAAACTTTCCACGGCGCTTTGAAGACTTTATTAAATTTAGTGCTTTTAAGAAATATTAAAAAGTTTTTAGTGTTGTTTTTGGTGTGGAGAAGGACTAAGGATTATATTTAAATCTTTTTAATCAGTTAAAAATTTAAAAATGAAAGTTGAAGAGATTTTAAAGGGAATTACTCCAGAGGTGAAAAAGAGAGAAATTGAAAAAATACAAAAAGTAGAACTTCCAGCGGAGTTGCAAAAATGGGTGAAGGAGTATGAGAAGGTGGGAGAAAGAGACGGGTTTATTTGGAAGTTTACATATTCTGGATGGCAGATGTTTACTCTATCAAGTGTTCAAAAAAAGTATCAGGAGTTGGTTATAATAAATAAATGTTGTAATACTATCTTAAATGTTCTTTTGGATGATTTAGCTGATAAGGGAGAAAACGAAGATATATTAGATGGAGCATTAAATATTGTTTATCC
>DAOWHY010000011.1 GCA_030641185.1 Candidatus Moraniibacteriota bacterium
TCATATTCCATTTTATCTGTCGTAATACTCACTTCTTCAACCAACTCTTCCTTAACCTTCTCACATTTCCCATTTTCGCATTCACAAACATATCTATCAAATTCAACTTCGCAAGGCGAACAGACAATATAAAGATCCGTATTAAATCTATCATCCCATTTATCTCTTGCTTTTTTAGCCTCATTCTTATTAAGACACTGGTATTCTTCCGACAAAGTATCGCATGGCGGACATACATCAGAGCCAACATAAACCAATTCGCAATCAGAATCAGTTTCACATTGAGCTTCAATAACAGGATTTATAATCGGCAAATCTGTTTTTGGCGCTTTTAATAAATAACTTGTTGCTCCGAATAAAGTTCCCAGCATTACAACTAAAGTAATAACCAAAACCATCTTTGGCATTGAAGCTAAATTAAATAATGTTTGTTTTTTCATATTTTTGTTTTTAATAAAATAAAAAGATAATTCTCAAATCAAATAAAAAACTGCCCTAAAATTGCATACTGTCCATATATCAGATAACAGTTTAACAATATAACAATTTGACAATTCAAACATTTTAAAAACCTCTAAACTCTCCCGCTAAAAATACCTTAGAAAATTCTATTCTTCGTTTTTATCATTCTTATTCATCTTCTTTCTAATAAACGCCGGGATATCATATTCATCATCCTGTTTTATAGGATTGATGTTAGATGAAAATATTTCATTACTATTGTTGTCAGGATCATTGTTCTTGCTTATTTCTTTTTGTTCATCTTCCTTAAATTCTGGCTCTGCTTCTTTTTCAGTTTTTTCTAACTCTCTTTTTATAACATCTTCTTTCAAATACGGCTGATCGCCAAAACCTGTGGCAATTACCGTTACTTTAACTTCGCCCTTCTTTAAATTTTCATCAGTGATCGCTCCGAAAATAACTTTAGCGTCAGGATCAATTGATTCGGTAATAATATCAGCGGCTTCATTTATTTCCATCATAGTTAAATCAGGTCCTCCGCTAACATTAAACAGTACTCCTTTCGCCCCATTAATAGAAAGCTCCAAAAGAGGACTATTGATCGCCTGCTTTGCCGCTTCGGTGGCTCTATTTTCACCAGAGGCTCTGCCAATTCCCATTAAAGATGGACCAGTGTTTTCCATAATAGCCTTAACATCCGCAAAATCTACATTTACTATCCCCGGAGTAGTTATTAAATCTGAAATTCCCTGAACTCCCTGAAGCAATATATCATCGGCGATTTTAAACGAATCTAACAACAATATTTTTTTGTCTATCGCGCTAAGAATTTTATCATTAGGGATAGTTATAATCGTGTCAACCTGATTTTTCAAATTCTCCAATCCTTCTTCGGCTATTTTTTTTCTTTGCAATCCTTCAAAAGCAAACGGTTTAGTAACAACCGCAACGGTAAGCGCTCCCGCTTCTCTGGCAGCTTCAGCAATAATCGGCGCCGCGCCAGTTCCCGTGCCGCCGCCCAACCCGCAAGTTACAAAAACCATATCGGAACCTTTCAAAGCGTCCTGCAATTCATCTTTATTTTCCTCCGCCGCCTGCCGACCGACATCGGGATTCATTCCCGCCCCTAAACCTCTCGTTAAATTTTTTCCAATATGAAGTTTTTCAGTTACTTTGCAATGATGAAGATCTTGCGCGTCGGTATTGATAGCAATAAAATCAATGCCCTTTAAGTTGGCTTCCATCATCCTGCTTATGGCATTATTCCCCCCACCGCCGACACCCACGACTTTTATCCTGGCATAAGTTTCAAATTCCGGTTTTATTTCTTTCATATATTTTAAAATAAATTGTTATATTGTTATATGGCTAAATTGTTAAATTGCTATATTGTCATAATAGCTTTTTTGGGGAAATTAGGCAAATCTGGAATTGGGAATAATGAATTAGGAATTAAGAATATGCGGGAACTGGTTTTTTTAACCAGTTTCCTATGTTTTGAAGATACGATAATATTATTTGCTTGTTTGCTTGGAAAATATTGGAAATTATTTACAAAATAGTTCCTGCAAAAAAGTTTTTAATTATTTTTATCTTTTTTATTTTTAATCCAATTTATTATTATTTCACCTAACACCCATATTAAAATAACACCTCCGATTATTTGCAACCATGGCAATAATTTTATTAAAACAACCGTAAAAACTGGAAAGCTATAATAAATTGAATAATTACAATATGGAGATGGATCGCATATCGTTAGTGTGGCACAATCTATCACCATTATTTTCACAATGATTAAAATAACGAAAATCGCCAATCCGATAATTAATTTCTTATTATTTTTAAAAATTCTCATAATAAACAAAATAAATTTTAAAAAGCCCTTAATACTTAACACTCGCTACTTACTACTCCCCCTCTACGGTAAAAAAGTTTTAAATATCTTCCTCATCTTTTGCCCAATTCCCCCCAAAGACGGCAATTTAAATCTTCCTCCGCCAGAAGAAAACGCTCCGTTTTCGTCAGATTCCCACATAATCAAACCAACAGCAGTAGCAAATGAAGGATCGTTAATGCGATCAACTATTCCATTAAGCTCCGTTGGAAATCCAATTTGAGCCGGCAGCTTTAACGCCTCTTTCGCCATCGGCACTATCCCGGACATTTTAGCGCCTCCTCCCGTCACGACAACTCCAGCTGGCAACATTCCGCTTTTGTCAATTTTTTTAAGTTCCTTATCCACCATCGAAAATATTTCTTCCAGTCTCGCTTCAATTATTTCTGATATATATCGTCTTGAAAATACGCCTTCTTCATTTTCATCAATTTCGGAAATATTTATCTTGTCTTTTTTATTAATCTCTTTTGACAGCGCGGCTCCATATCCCAATTTTATTTTCTCAGCAACATCTATTGAAGTTCGCAATCCGATTGCGATATCATTTGTGATGTGTCCCGCTCCGATTGGGATAACTGACGAATACAAAATATTTCCGTCCTCAAAAACAGAAATTCCCGTTGTTCCTTTTCCAATATCAACTATTACCACACCTAATTCTCTTTGCCGTTTTAATAAAACTGACTTCGCAGCGGCCAATGGCGCGAAAACTAAATCGTCAATATCAATTCCGCATCGCTGCACACACTTCATTAAATTTTTTATAAATGGAGCCATCCCTTCTATTACCAAAGCATTAACTTCAAGGCGAACTCCGTTCATTCCTACCGGATCTTTAATTTGATCTTGTCCATCAATTGTATAGCTGCACGGAATTATATCTATTATTTCCTTATTGTTTGGCATTGATATTGCCTGCGCGGCGTTTATTACTCTACCCACATCTTCTTCGCTAATTTCACCGTCAGCCCTGGAAACCGCGACAACTCCTTTAGAAAATTGCGAACAAATATGGCTTCCGTTTATGCTTATATAGGCGTGCTCTACGGGAACTCCCGAAATTCTTTCTGCCTCTTCTTTGGATTTTGTAATAGCGTTTACAGTTTCTTCAACATCAACAATGACACCGTTATTTATTCCAAACGAAAATGCCTCACCAACTCCAAGAATCAATGGTTTTGTTTCATCGCTTTTTCTTTGGGAAACTATAGTTCTCACCACACTAGTCCCAACATCAATTCCTACTAAAATATCTCCTTTTGACATAAAGTTCTATTGTTAAATTGTTATATTGCTAAATTGTTATGCATAGCACATATTCACAATTATATTGTTATATTGCAACTGTTAAATTGCTATGCCATGCATAACAATTTAACAATGGAGCAATAGAACAATTTAATTATAATACATTTTTACAAAATAAAAAAGCCCCCTTGATTTTCCTACAAACTACCGATAATATTTTCAAAATAAGACCAAAAGATTACGATGCCCACGAAGGCCGCTCCGATTGACGCGATCAGAACTGCGGCTGCCATCATGTCCTTTACTGTCTTAGCGTATGGATGAACTCTTGGTTCCAAAATATCCATAATTCTTTCAAATATTGAGTTTATGATTTCCAAAACCAACACCAGCACTATCATCATAACCAGAGCCGCCGCTTCCCAAATTTTGAGTCCGAAAAATAGAATCAGGAAAATAACAACTATTGAAAACAAAATCTGCACTCTAAAATTCTGTTCTTTTAAGACACATTTAAATCCCCTAATCGCATGCGAAAAACTTCTTGAAAATTTTTTGAGATTAAATAGCGCCATTGCTTTATTGTTATATTGTTAAATTGTTAAATTGTCATGCCATGCATAACAATATAGCAATTTAACAATATAGCAATTTGATTTTTATTAAAAACACTAACACTTAATTTTCAAATCAAAACCTACAAAATCGCTAATATCTTTTCTTCTATAGTTTTCATCTCCGAATTTTCATAATCGCCCCGATGATCATACCCCAATAAATGCAAAATTCCATGAATTAATAAGATCGCCAATTCTTTTTTCACGGAATGCTTTTTCTGTCTCGCCTGCCTAACGGCCTGCGGATAGCAAATAAAAATCTCACCAAGATAAATAATTTTATCAGGCAAATTTACAAACTCCGCAGATTTATCATCTAACTCTTCATTCCCAAAAGACAACACATCCGTAATTTCATTTATCTTTCGATATTTTTTATTCAAAGACCTAATTCTTTTTTCTCCTGTTATCACCAAACTTATTTCCGTTGGTTTTTTAAACTTAGCAACCCTCAAAGTTCTCTCAGTAATTTTATTTAGATATTTTTGGTTGAGTTTTTGGCTAGTAAAATTTTTAATTAGAAGAGACATAATTTAATATTTATTTTGTTGGTTCAGTGTCTCCGACCTGAACCAGATATTTCTTAAAGCGTAATTAAAAATCTTTGTTATTATTTATAGGTTAAACAAAAAGAAATACAAGGTTCAAGTCAGAGACATTGAACCAACAACAAGATATTATCAGGCTCATATGATTTAGTAATGAATGTATTTTCTCTGTAGGGAATTTTATAAGCAAGCTTAGTAATATATTTTATCCGGAGCAACTCATTTAATTTAGCATGTCTAATTGAAATATCTGACATAAAAAACAAAAAGATCTTAAATAAAATTACACGAAAAATTAAACTAAATCTCAAGAGGTTAAAACCTCGCTGACCCTCAGCTAAAGCTGGGTAGAAATTAATATTCAATATTTAATATTCTAATTATTTCAATTCTTCTCTCAAAATCCCGCCAACCACATTCCCATCCGCCTTATTTCCAACCTCCTTCATAACGGTCCCCATCACCTTACCAAAATCAGAAGCGCTAACCGCTTCTGATTTACTAATAATATCAACAACTATTTTTCTAACTTCATCTTCGCTCATCTGCTCCGGCATATATTCTTCAAGGATCTTTAGCTCTTTCTTTTCCTGATCCGCCAAATCTTCGCGGTTGCCTTTTGTATATTGTTCAATAGAATCCTTACGGCTTTTGATATTTTTTTTGATAATCTCAATTATTTTCTCGTCACTTACTTTCTTCTTTTCGTTTATTTCTACATTTTTAATATCTGAAGATAACATCCTTAAAACACCGCGAACAATATTATCGCCGCTTTTCATTGAGCTTTTGAGGTCGTTTTCAATTTGTTCTTTTAAATTCATTTATCCAGAATTTTACTTTTGTCATTCCCGCGGAGGCGGGAATCCACTAGCACGAATTAACTTTATAATAAGCTCTGTGGCAAATAATAAAATTATACGAAAGATATTATTTATTGAGGCTTACTGGATTCCAGACAAATTTCTCCGAAATTTTCTGGAACGACAGATTAGCCAACCAAAAACTATCCTCTGCGTTGCTTGAAATCGTCTTCAAGTTTGCCGATTTTTCTTTGATATTCTTTTTCGGCTACAATTTCGTTCTTTCTTAAAGCATTTTTTCTTCTCTCGGTTCTGCTTGGATTTTTATCTCTAAACCGAGAACTTCTTGCCTGCAAAAGCAAGCCACTTTGCTGAATTCTTTTAGAAAAACGCCTCAATAAACTTCCCGTGCTTTCATTATCTTTTCTTTTTACTTCTATCATAAATATCACCTTCAACTTTCTATTTATTTTAAATTAAAACAAAAAAACTAACTGGGGTTAGTATAACATAAAAGTAAGATTTGGCAAGACAAAAAATTTGTCATTTCGAAACGGAACCGCAGTGGAGTGAGAAATCTATAAGTGTTATTATGCGGATAAAATAATTGCATTTACTCAGCTCTTAGGTCTCTCAATCGCGGAGTTTATGCTGAATTTATTTCAGTGCTCATTTCGAGATGACAAAAATGAGTAAATTTAGAATGGTATCCTTTATATTCCGCTTAATAAATGCAAATGGATATGATCAATTTCTTGTCCTCCTCCACGACCAACTCTGATGAGAAGCTTATATCCATTTTTGGAAATTTTTAGATCGTCAGCAATTTTTTTTGCAGTCATTATCAGCTTGCCCATTAGTGTTATATCCCTTTCTTTTATGTCAACAATAGAGACAATATGCTTTTTGGGAATAATTACAATATGAATGGGAGCAATCGGTTTTATGTCCTTAAACGCAATTACATCTTCATCTTCAAAAACAATATCAGCAGGAATTTCTTTTTTTATAATTTTACAAAAAATACACGACATAAATTTTAAGATTATGGAGTGTCATTGCGAGGAGCTCCGCAGAGCGACGAAGCAATCCCGTAACTATACATAATGAATTTAGTTCTGGGATTGCTTCGTCGCCTTCTCGTTCGCTACGCTCGCTCGGGCTCCTCGCAATGACATTAAAATTATTTCTTCAATCTTCTTTTTACTTCCGCCACGACTTTATCCATTGTTATAACTTCCTGAATTCCACTTTCCATGTCCCTGATAATCACAGTTTCGTCTAAAGCTTCCTTCTGTCCAATAATCAAAGCGAACTTTGAATTAAGTTTATTTGCTATTTTTAATTGTGATTTTATACTTCCACGACCAAGAGATTCCCCGACTGAAACTTTATTGTCTATTAATTTATCAAAAAGTTTTAGGGCTTTTTTCCTGGCAGCATCACCCAACTGAACAAGAAAAACCTGTCTATTATTTTTTTTGTCCAAACTTATTTTATCGTTTAATAATTTTTTAACTATTCTTTCAATTCCAAAAGCAAATCCAACAGCCGGAACATCCCCCCCGCCTAAAGCTTCAACTAAGTTATCGTATCTTCCTCCGCCGCCCAAAGAAGATTGATTGGCCGACAAATCAGAATCACTTGACCAAATTTCAAACACTGTTCTTGTATAATAATCCAAACCACGAACAAGATTTGAATTTAAAACATAAGGAAGTTCAAGCTCATCTAAAAACTCAAGCGTGTTTTTGAAATGATTATGGCAATCGCCACAAAGATGATCAATAATTTGCGGCGCCGATGAAGCGACTTGCATACATTTATCTTCTTTACAGTCTAAAAGACGCAACGGATTTTTTGCCAATCTTTTTTTGCAATCAACACATAATTTATTTATTTTCATCTCATAATAATCAGTAAGAAGATTTTTATAATTAGGCCTGCATTCACCGCATCCAATACTATTAATTTGTATTGTCAAATTCTTAATTCCTATTTTTTGAAATATTTTCCAAGCCAAATAAATTACTTGCGCGTCAATTGCCGGACATCCGTCTCCAAAAATTTCAAAGCCAAACTGGTGAAACTCCCTGTGCCTGCCTTCCTGCGGATTTTCATAACGAAACATTGGACCTTCTTGGTAAAGTTTCACTGGCTGTGTCCATCTGCTCATTCCATTTTCTATGTACGATCTAACAATTCCCGCTGTTCCCTCTGGTCTTAAAGACACTTTATCTCCTCCCCGCGTTTCAAAAGAAAACATTTCTTTTTCCACTATGTCAGTGGTCTGCCCCACTCCTCTTTCAAATAATTCAGAGTATTCTAAAATTGGGATATCAATTTTTTTAAACCCAAAATCATCGCATAAACTTCTGCTTTTATTTAAAATATGCTCCCAAATAAATTGCTCCGTCGGCAAAATGTCCCGCATCCCTTTCACGGTTTGCAACGGAGTTATTTTTCTTCTTGATCTTTTTATTGTATTTTCTTTTTGTTTTTTTAAACGAGGCATGAGGTTAAGTTAAAAAATTGAAAGTTATTATTATTGTCATCCCAGAATTTTTTCTGTAACGGAGTGAAAGAAAAAATGTCTGGGATCCAGTAATCCTCAATTAATAAAATTATACGAAAAATATTATTTATTGAGATTTACTGGATTCCCGCCTCCACGGGAATGACATAGAGAAAGGAAATTTTAAAAAAAATAAAATTGAAAATTATGAGCCAATAAGTCCTTCCGTAAATTCGTCTATTTTTTTTATTTTATCCGGATCGTTTTCTATGTCTTGAGATTTTCGCGCGGCTAAATAAAGGTCTCCTACGCAAGAAGCTTTTAATAAATTTACCGCTTCTTCAAAACAGCCAATTGATTTTTTAATTGCATCAGACTCCCCCGAAGCACCGACAATCACCTCAACTATTTTCTTGTCTTTCAGTTTTTCTATATAATAAAGTGGCAAAAGCCGATCAATAAAATTCTTCATCATTCCAGAAACATTATGAAAATAATTTGGACTACCTAAAATTATCAGATCAGCACTCTCTAATTTCGGATAAATAAGCTGCATATCATCTCTGATGTTGCATTTCCCAGTAGAATCACAGCTCAAACATCCATTGCAAAATTCAATCCTTTTCTCTCGCAATAAAACAAGCTCAACGCTTGACCCAAGCTCTTCCGCTTTTGTTAAAATTCTCTTCAAAACAAACTCCGTATTTCCTTTCCGCGGACTACCGCAGATTGCAATTATGTTCATAATACTATGGATTAACAAATTGTAACTTGTCATTGCGAGGGAGTCGCAACGACCGAAGCAATCCCGTAACTACGCGCGAAGAATTTAATCACGGGATTGCTTCGTCGCCTTCTTGTTCGCTACGCTCACTCGGGCTTCTCGCAATGACAATAAGATTTCCCAATTTAATACTCCATTCCCTCAAACATAGAAAAATCATCAACCGGCCAGGCCCTAATCCATGCCTTGCCAATTATAAAATGTTCTTCCAACGCTCCCCAGATACGCGAATCAGCGCTAGCGTTTCTATTGTCGCCCAAAACATAATATTCGTCACTTTTAAGAGTCGTATCATAACTGCCAGTTGTTTCTATGTTTAACGGAATATAAATATTTTCATCAAGCATCATGCCGTTTCGATTTTCATTATTGTAAATTATTATTTCGCTATCTTTTATTTCAACCCTCTCTCCAGGAAGTCCGATTATCCTTTTTATAAAAAATTCTTTTGTGTTTTTTGGATAACGAAAAATAATAACATCTCCTCGCTTTGGTTCATCAAACCTATAACTAATTTCGTCAACAATTAAATAATCTCCATCGTGAAAATTCGGCTCCATGCTTTTTCCGCTCACAAAAAACGGCTGCATTACATAAGTTCTGATAGTAACTATTACGATTAAACTTATCACAACAATTTTTATCGTTTCCAACGAAAAATCTTTTATTTCGGAAAAAAACGATTTGTTTTCATTTTTGTTTTCCGAATCGCTATTTTCTATTATGCTATTTTCTAACATTTGTTTATTAAAATTAAATTTAAAATCCCCAATAATAACTTCAGGATACAACTTTTAAAGTTAGAAGTCAACCCAAAAAAATTGTCATCCTGAACTTGTTTCAGGATCTTCCGACTATTACACTAAACGGTCCTACAAATCACAAAACATTTTGACTATAACAAAAACACAATTATCATATTCAAAAAAAATAATTATGTTTGCGCCATAAATGAAGGGCGCTACTAAATAGTATAAACTAAACCCAAAACAAAAAGGATTCTGAAACAAGTTCAGAATGACAGGATCATAGACATCATCGGCTATTTATTATAAAATAAAATAAACAAGACAACAACTACAATAATGTTTAAATTTCTTCTAAAATTATTTTTCACTTTATTTATAATAGCGATGATATTTTTTGTCGCTTTTTTTTATGAAATATTCTCCAGCGGGCAAAAAATATTTTCCAGCAATGAAAAAAATACCTCAATCATAAGACAGCTTGGTGAGATGGTTTTTAACCCCGTAGAAAAATTAAAAGGAGAAGAAAGCGGCAGAATTAATATCTTGCTCCTGGGAATCGGCGGCGAGAAACATTATGGCGGCGAACTTACGGATACAATTATGATCGCCAGCGTAAATACCAAAACAAATGAAGCGGCGTTGCTTTCCATTCCCAGAGATCTGTATGTCCAAATCCCCGGGACTAATGTAAATAATAAAATTAATACCGTAAAAATTTACGGTGATCAAAGCAAAGAAAAAAATGGCATAGATTTAATCAAAAAAGTCGTAGAAGAAATTTCCGGATTAGATGTTCATTATTACGCTCAGCTTGACTTTCAAGGTTTTATAAAAATCATTGACGATCTCGGAGGAATTGATATTTATTTGGAAAAAGATATTAACGATCCCAGCTACCCAAATTTTAGCCGCGGCTATGATCCTTTTTATATTAAAAAAGGTTGGCATCATTTAGATGGAGAAACAGCGTTAAAAGTAGCCCGTTCCCGCCACAGCATAATGGGCGATTTTGACCGCATTAAAAGACAGCAAGATATTATTAAAGCGACTAAACAAAAAATCTTTGAAAAATATTCCCAGTTTGATGTGATCGCTTTTAAAAATATCTTTGTTTCTTTAAGCAATAATTTAAAAACAGATTTGGAATTGAAAGAATTGCCAAGATTTTATAAAATTGCCAAAGAAATAAAAAACTACGATATTACTGTTGAAACTGTTGATACTAAAAACTATTTAAACCGAACTTACATCGGAAGAGGCTATACTCTGCAAGCGAAAGGAAATGACTATGAAAAAATTAATGAACTAAGCGCCAATATATTTGATCTTGAAATTTCCGAAGAAAGAAAAGAGGTTATTAAAAACGAAGGCGCGAACATTGAAATAAGAAATGGCACAGGGACCTTGGATTTGGCAAACAAAGTGGCTTGTGATTTAGAAGAATTTGGTTACAGAATTATAAACTCTACGAACATAGATCCGCCCGATTTTTCTGGCGTTCAAATTTATGACAATTCAGAAAATTCAAAACCAGATACTTTAGAATTTTTGAAAGAAAAATTTAATGGTGTTATAATGGAAGTGTTTGATGACGAATCTTCCAAAGCGGATTTTGTGATTGTGTTGGGGAAAGGATTCTGATATTTCACTGTCATTGCGAGAAGCTCCGCAGAGCGACGAAGCAATCCCGTAAATAAATTCATTGCGCGTAGTTACGGGATTGCTTCGTCGCCATTTCGTTCGCTACGCTCGCTCAGGCTCCTCGCAATGACAATTTTATTCATAATTCATTTTTATGAAACTAATCATCGGCCTCGGCAACCCAGGAGAAGAATATAAAAAAACCAGACACA
>DAOWHY010000015.1 GCA_030641185.1 Candidatus Moraniibacteriota bacterium
CCTTGGTTAGAAAATAATTTCAAAAGTGACTATCAGGGGAAATGGGAATATAGTAATTTTTTTATAAATAAACAAACAATACTCGCATTTTTAATTGGGACAGTTTCAGAAAGTTGTCATGGTAAGCCGAGGGAGGATAAAGGCAGAATTGGGTATATTAATAAATTAGCCGTATTACCTGAACACAGGGGCAATAAATTATTAATAAAAAATATGAGCATTGCAGAGTTATTAGTAGAAGATTTTTTTAAGAAATGCAAAAAGGAGGGACTGTCAGAATCCAGATTATCGGTTCTTCAAAACAATATTAGAGCAATAAGTTTTTGGGAAAGAATGGGGTTCCTGATCACTGAAGAGAGGTTGAGTGCAAAAAATAAAAAAATGTTTTTAATGTCTATTGATTTGTAGTATCTATTAAACGCTGCGTTATTATTTTTATAATATTATAATTAGGTTCCAACATATTTACTACGGCGGGCAGACCATCCCAGAGCGGGCAGGCGTTTACGGTACGGATAAAAAAAGAGCGGGGAACTTTCCTGCTTTTTTTTATTTTAATTTATGACAATATAAAAATCAGCTAAAAAATCTGTTATCTGATTTTTTTCTGTGAATTTTCCAAAAAATCTTCCACACTTTTTACATCTCCATTCTATTATTTCATTATCATTTAACAAAATGTTAAGTTGTTCTTTATATGTTTTTCCAAGTCTTTGTCTTAGATCTTAATATAATTTTTCTAATTTCTTTATGTCATTTATATAAACAACATAATCGCCTTTCGCCGAAAGCAATTCTCCCGTTGATTCATCCTCATAATCAATTTCTTCTTTTGCGATTGAAGCGCCACCAGAATTAACCCCTATCCATTTTAAAATTCTAGGTTTATTGATGTCATCCTGAATTATATTAATTTGGTTATTGTAATAATGATATTTTTTAGTATAACCTTTATAATATGAAGCTATTAATTTATTTAAGACAACTAAAATGTCGATAATCTGTTTATTGCTTCTTGAACTAATTGGATTGTTTTTTGTTTTTTTCATAGTACTAAGCCATTGTATTTATTATATATTACATTAAATATTATATGTGGCAAGTTTCTCATTATAATAATTTGATTTTATAATGTTAATAGGGTAGTATCAAAGTAATAATGAAAGTATTATTAATATAAAGAATAAAATCATTAAAATAATATTAACTTTAATAATAAAAAAATATGACGAAATTAAATTATGGTCTAGTTTGTGATTATGCTTCTTTTAGTGAAGGGGGTAAATTAAATATTTTAGGAATCTTTAAAAATATTAACGCTGTAAGTATTCCATTTACTCATCCCCAATTATTTATAGTTGTTAACATATCTGTTGAAAAAGAAGGTAAATATAAAGAGATGATTAAATTAGTAAGGAAAAAAGATAATGTAGAAATAATGAAACCTTTAGAATTTGACTTGTTTCCTAAGTCAATAAGTGAAAAAAAAATTGAATTAGGAGTTGTAGGACAAATGACTAATATCAAATTTGAAAAAAGTGGAGAATATGTATTTAAAATTTTTTTGAATAATGACTTTTTAGGTGAGGTACCATTTTATATTACTGAAATAAAATAAATTTATGGGTAATCAACTTAAAGAAAAATATCAAGATAACATTGTTGATAATACAAGTAGTGATACAGTTTTCGACAAAACGGAACAACGAAGCTTGGAAATAAAAGTTGGTCAGAATGAAATCAAAATCGAAGCGTTATCAGAAAGAATAATAAGCACCCTAAAGATAAAAAAATGGATTTTTGCTTCTATTTTAACTATACTGGCTTTGATTCTTGGAGCTGGTGTTTTTCTTTCAAATTTACTTTTTAGTTATAATCAACATATTTTTGAAATACAGAATAATAATTATAAACAAATTATTGAAATAAAAGAAGATATTAATAATAAATATTATTTAAATTCAATACAAATGAATAACAATTTTAATAAAATTGAAAATCAAGAAGAAATTTTAAATTGTTTACAAAATAAAAAATATTGGCAATTTGAAGAGTGTTTGAAATAAGTCTATATAATAATTATAATCATTAACTTGTAAAATCCCTTTCAAAAGATAATATCATGGAACAATGGGAAAAGTGGAAAGCAGAGGATAAAGAAGAATTTAACAAACTAATATGGACGTATACTATATTTGGCGCTTTTTTGATGCTTATTATTTTAAGTTTTATATACGGTAGTCCTTTAGAATAAATAAGACTTGAAATCACGATGACTCTATTTGAATAAGCTTTATAAATAAAATTATTAAATATGAGTACTGATATAAGAACAACTTTACCTTTTTGTTTATATTCAATTGATGACAGGGTATTCAATCTTAATGATGAATATAAAACTGAATTTAAATTTGAGAAGTTAAAAAAGGAACCAAGTATAAGAACGTCTCATTCACATAATATTGAATTTATAAATGATAGATGGGGGATTGACGCTTGTTCAATAATTGAAATTAAAACTAATAAAAAATTCTCTAATTCAGAGGATGCAAAAAAATTCTCATTGAACATTGTAAATAAATTAATTAGATTATATCGTTTTTATGACAAAGAATCTGTTCATTTAACAGTTTTAAATATTGATGATCTTTTTAATTTTGACTACATACAAGATAAAAAGGGGATAGTGGTTTTTAGTTTTGGAGGAGGTGCAAAACCATTTGATCTCGCAAAATATAAGGATGTCAGCAACAAAATTGAAATTGCATTAAAAGAAAACAGCAGAGTATATTTTTGGCAGGAATTACTGCTTAATTCCGACTATTATATTTTTACTGGTGATTATAGAATGTCTGTTTTAGAGAGTGTTATTGCTTTAGAGTTGGTTTTATCAAATTTTATCAGGTGTAAGGGAAAAGAAAAAAATATTTCCAAAGAAGAAATTGATGAATTTATAAAAAATGTAGGACTAACGGGTAACATAAAAACAACTATTAAACTTTTGATGGACAAATTACCAGAAGAAAAAATCTTTATTGGCTGTAAGATTGGTATTACAATTAGAAATTCAATAGTTCATAAAGGCAGAGAGGAGGTAAATTTTAATGAAGCTAAAGAAACAATAGAAGCAATAAAAAAAATGATTGAATATTTACAGATAATTGCTAAATAAACTTTAGTAAAATTGTATAATTAATTTTTAGAAAGAACTGCTTTGTTATTTTTATAAAGCAATATAAGTAACCTTTTCACAATTAAAAGTTCGGAAATCGTCCCTAAGAGCGAGTAGTCATATAAGAGGTTTTTTGCAACCAATCTGAACGCCAGAAACACTTTTTTGAAAGTGTTTTTTTGTTTGTATTTTCTTGATTTATTGCCTTAAAAGAGTAAGATAAAAATATAAGTTGTAGGGAGAATAAAACGACATTCATAAAAAAATAAAACAAAAAAAGAAGGGGGTGGATAAATTTATGAACCAAAAAATATTATTTATATTTGGAATTGTATCGGCGCTGACCGGAGCGGGGATAATGTTTCATGGAAATGTATTTGGAGAAAACAACTCAGGTATTGCCACTGTTCTGGGAATTGTCGGCATAGGCTTGATAGCTAAATCCAAATTCAGGCTGCTTAAATAACAAGTAAGTGAATAAGATAAATCAAACTTATAAAAATATGAAAAAACTATTATTAATTATAAGCGCCGTTGTTATCGTTGCGGCGGTTTTGTTCCTGCGGGGCGACGAAGATACCTGGATTTGTGAAAATGGGCAATGGGTAAAACACGGTAACCCTAGTGCGTCAATGCCGACTGAATTGTGTGGAGAGGAACAAATTGCCGATATTACTAATTTTCAGGAATGCATTGATGCTGGCAATCCGGCAATGGAAAGTTATCCGCGCCAGTGCCGGGCGGGTGATCAAACTTTTACGGAATATATCGGAAACGAACTTGAAAAAACGGATCTCATTTTTCTTGATTCGCCTCGTCCGAACCAAACCATAAAAAGTCTGTTGGCGGTCAAAGGACAGGCAAGAGGATTTTGGTTTTTTGAAGGTGATTTTCCCGTAGTCTTAACTGATTGGGATGGACTGATAATCGGCGAGGGGATTGCCGTGGCTCAAGGCGAGTGGATGACGGAAGAATTTGTGCCGTTTACGGCTGAAATCAAATTTGAAGTTCCCGAGTATAAAAACAATGGAACATTGATATTTCAAAAAGACAATCCGTCCGGATTGCCGGAAAATGATGACGCACTGGAGATGCCTGTTTTTTTTGAAAAAAATGAGGAAGGGGAGAGTGTTTTGCCTTTGAATTCTGACGAGGCTTTTGCCATCGCCCGGGAAAATAAAGAATGTTCTATGGCGGGTATATTGACTGACAAATATGTCTATAATGAAAATACGAAGACTTGGTGGATTGATTTGGAAAGAATGCCGGAGCTTGAAAAAGATGGTTGTAATCCGGCATGCGTGGTAAGCGAGGAAACAAAGTCGGCGGAGGTAAATTGGAGATGCACGGGGCTAATGCCGGATTCTAATTGAATGTCATTAAGATTATTCTGAAGATGCAATTTTATTTAATCAAAAATACAGCATTACGCTGTTTTTTGTTTATGGATAACCTGGTCTTGATATAAATGTTAATTTAAGGTGTTAAGAATTTATTAAATTCATTACTTTTTTAATATCTATCATTGCAAAATTTATCAGGTGGTGCTTGCAAAAACGCTAGAAAACCTTTATACTGACTGATGCAGATTGGTTCCAGTCCGGTACTGGGAGCAGACAATTTTTATTTATAAAATATATCTATGGCAAAAAGAAAAACTGGAGTCGGGAAAAAGAGAAAAGCACATTCTCATAAAACCGCAAAGCGGCTTGAAATTAAGAAGCTTATGCTTGAGGAAAAAGCTAAGAAGAAAGAGCGTAAGTAGGGTTTATGGCGAGTTTTTAAATAACCTGCTTTTTAGTAGGTTGTTTTATTTTTTCTTGATTTTAAAAGCAAAGAAGAGTAAGCTAAAAGTAGATAAATTATAAAAATAACTCAAAATTTATGCCTGAACTGCCTGAGGTGGAGACAATTAAAAACGATTTAAAAGAAAAAATTCTTAAGAAAAAAATTAAAAAAGTTGATTTGAGGTTAAAGAAAATTGTAAAAAGTTCCGCGAGAAATTTTGCTTTGGATTTAGAAGGAAATAATTTTAAAGATATAAAAAGAAGAGGGAAGCTTTTGGTATTTAGTGTAGAGATGAGACAGCGCTTCGTTCCTACAAATAAATACTTACTTATTCATTTGAGAATGACCGGGCAATTAATTTATCAAAAGAATAAAAAAATTATCGCGGGCGGACATAGTGATGGCGGTAGAGAAGAGGCAGCGCCTCGTCTCTACAACGATTTGCCGAATAAACATACGCATGTTATTTTTTATTTTAGCGATAAGTCCCAATTATTTTTTAATGACCTGCGACGATTTGGCGTGGTAAAAATTGTTAATGAAAAAGAATTGGAAGAAATTATAGATGATTTTGGCATAGAACCGCTTGAGAAAAGCTTTTCTTTAAAAGTATTCAAGGATATTATCGGGAATAAAAGCGGAAACGCCAAAGCATTTTTATTAAATCAAAAATACGTTGCCGGTATTGGCAATATTTACGCTGATGAAATTCTTTTTGAAGCAAAAATTTTGCCAAACAGAAAAGTTATTTCTTTAAAAATAGAAGAAATTAAAAAATTATATCAGGCAATTAGAAAAATTTTAAAAAAAGCCGTCAAACATCGCGGGACGACTTTTTATAGTTACGCCGACGCGCGCGGTCAGAAAGGGAATTTTACCAAATTTTTAAAAGTGTATAAGCGAGAAGGGGAGAGCTGCTTAAGATGTAGAAAAGGTATAATTCAAAAAACAAAGATTGCGGGGAGAGGGACGAGGTATTGTGATAAGTGCCAGAAGTGATAAGACTAATTTAGAACCCGCGCGTTTGGAGTGTCAAATGTAGCCGCAGCGGAGTTTGACTTGAAATATCAATTAATTTTCGCTTTCAGGTAGAGCTCCGCTGCGGCTACACTCTACACTCCAAAGCGTGATAACATTCAAATGCGTAAGTCCTATAATCATAAAAAATGTCAATATTAAACCTCAAAAATCTAAAAAACAAAAACATCCATATCGTTGGAATTGGCGGGGCGGAGGGGAGCGCTATCGCGGAGTTTTTGGTGGGGAATAATATCTCGTCAATAACCGGGCATGATTTTTCTTTGCGGAAAGATTTTAAGAATGCGTTTTATAAAACACATTTAAGTTTGAAATTAGACGAAAGAGAAAAAGCGTTAAATCATCTTTTGAATTTGCCGATTAAAATTAATTTTAAAGATCACTATTTGGAAGGAATTGAAGAAGCGGATCTCGTTTTTGTTTCGCAAGTTTGGTTTAAATATCCACAGAATATGCCGATATTACAGGACTTAAGAAATAGCGGAACGCCATTTAAGACGATTACTAATTTATATTTTGAGTTCGCGCCGTGTAAAATAATTTCCATAACGGGAACAAACGGCAAAACGACGACAGCAAGATTGATAAATAGTATTTTTGAAAATTGGATTGGCAATGCAAATTCTCCCTTTCGTAAAGGGGGCGGGGGGGATTTCGTCACAATACTAATAAATAAAATATCGCCACGAAAAAAACCAAAGATTTATTTTGCGGGAAACGACAGGCAGAATATTCAAGTTTTAGATAAGTTAAATGAAATGTCGGAAAATGATATTTTGATTTTAGAAACAAGCAGCACCCAGCTTTTATTAAATTCCGGCATTAGTCCGCATATTGGAATTATTACGAATATAACGCCAAATCATCTTGACGATCACGGCAGTTTTGAAAATTATCTTGAAGCAAAAAAGAATTTAATTAAATATCAAAATAAAGAAGATTTTGCGGTTTTAAATTACGACGATGATGTTGTGAGAAAAATAGCAGAGGAACATAATAAATCAAAAGTGTTTTTGTTCAGTAAAAGGACGGTGCAAAATGGCTCCACAGCCCTGCGGGGACTATGGAGCCAACATGATGGATGTTTTATTAGGAATGAAAAAATAATAATTAAGTTTAATAAAAAAGAGCTTGTTATTTGCGATATTAGCGATATTAAAATTCCAGGAAAGCATAATTTGGAAAATGTTTTGGCGGCGGTTTCTGCGGCTTATCTTTATGGAGTGGATTTGAAAAGTATAAAAAAGGGTGTAACAGAATATACAGGCATAAAACATCGATTAAAGCTTCTTTATAATATCAATGAGATAAAATATTATGACGATACGCAAGCGACAACGCCAGAGGCGACAATCGCGGGAATTGAATCTTTTAATAATGACATAATTTTACTGGCGGGCGGAGATGACAAGGGAATGAACTATGAAAATTTAGCGAGAAAAATAAATAAAGAAGCGAAACTGCTTGTTTTGTTTCCCGGCAGCGCTTCGGATAAGATCGAGAAACTAATTGATGAAAGCAAAATTGATTTTATAAAAGTAGAAGACTTTTCCGAAGCGATAAATGTTTTAAAAGATTATTATAAAAAAGCCGCTATATTAAAAGACACGGCAGTTTTAATTTCTCCAGCGGCGGCGCATTTTTATTCAAAGTTTGTGGAAGGGAGCGGGAAGGATTTAAAAGAGTGGGTTAGATCAGTAGCCAGTAATTAAAATGTCATTGCGAGGAGCCTGAGTAAGCGTAGCGAACGAGAAGGCGACGAAGCAATCCCGTGACTATACTCTTTGTGCATAGTCACGGGATTACTTCGTCATTCCGTTTCGCTATCGCTCAACTTCATTCCTCGCAATGACAGATTAAATTATTTTTCTTCCTCAATCAATTCCACTTCCAACGGTTCAGAAGAAATAACTTCATGTTCCGCGCCGCAAGCGGGACAGACTAAAACTTCTCCCAAATCAGGCATATCTTCTTCCACGGGAATTGGAGTTTTGCATTCTTGGCAATTTGGCATAGATTTGTGATTAACTGGTTATGGGTTTATTATAATGAGGATTTTGTTTGAAGTCAAAGGAAATGAAATAAATGATTTTGGCTATTGCTATTTTTATGTTCAGCGCTTTTTTGTTAAGAAGATATTATAACAAAAATTAATTATGACAATCAATTATTTAAAACAATTTTCTCTTCTGAATTTGATTCTATCTATTTTAGTCACTTTTTTGATTTCTGAACCTGGTGTAATTTCTGGTATTGAACACGCAATAGTTCTAATTGCCTCAGCGGGTTTTATTGCTAGTTTTTTTATCAAAGAAAATTCACTTACTCATTATCTCAAATTAATATTTTTCAACACGCTGATTTTTAGTTTTTCGTTAGGTTTAATTTTTATGACGTTTGCGTTTATTTTTGATAGTCAGGTTAGGGAATCTTTTCATATTTATCATTTTATCCTTTTAATTTTTCCTATTTCTTTATATGGGCTATGTAATTTTTTCGGCGGATTGGCAGGAATTATTCCAAAGGGAATTGTTGAAAGATTAAAAATTAGTGAGTGAAATAAATTTTTTAAGCGATATAAAGCAAACTGACATCGTAGTCAGTTTTTTTAAATTCAAAAAGTAGTGTATAATAAAAACAAAGAATAGAAAAATTATTTATGTCTAAATCCAAAAAATTAAAATTTCCAAAAGACTTCCTCTGGGGTTCTTCGGTTTCTTCGTATCAGGTGGAAGGCAATGTTAATAATTGCGATTGGTCAGAAAAATTTCCGGCAAGGACAGCTTGCAATTATTATTTAAATTATGAGCATTATTTTGATTTGGCAAAAGAGTTAAATCAAAATGTCCATCGCTTTTCACTTTCCTGGTCAAGAATTCAGCCGGCAGAGGGAAAATTTGACCGTAAAGCAATTCTTCATTATCGAAAAATGCTTTTGGCGCTGGAAAAGAGAGGGATAAAACCAATGGTGACGATTTGGCACTGGACTCTTCCTTTGTGGATGTCAGAAAAAGGAGGATGGGAAAATTCAAAATTTCCGGAATATTTTGAGCAATACACGAGATTTGTAGTTGAGGAACTTGATGATCTCGTTGATTTTTGGCTGACGACGAATGAACCGATGATCTACACTTCTCTTGCCTATATCCTGGGAAAATTTCCTCCTCAAAAAAATAATCTATTAGTTGTTCCAAAAGTTTTTTACAACTTTGTGAAAACTCACAAAAAAGCATATCAAGCCATCCATGATATTAGCGAAAACGCAAAAGTCGGTGTCGCGCAAAATCTTTCTTTTGTGGACGCTTATAATAAAAATTCTACTTTAAATAAAACCGTGGCAAGCGCTTTTAATTTTTTTAGAAATCGTTTGTTTTTAGAATTAACAAAAAACTATCAAGATTTTTTGGGAATAAATTATTATTTTCATGACAGAATAAAATTCAGTCCTTTTTCTTTTCCTCCCCTAAAGATTAAAAATAAAGATAAAGAAGTTTCAGATCTGGGATGGGAAATTTATCCCGAAGGGCTTTATTATGTCTTAAAAGATCTTAAAAAATATAATCTGCCAATTTATATTACGGAAAACGGGTTAGCGGACAAAGGAGATAAAAAAAGAGCAAAGTTTATCACAGAACATCTCAAGCAAATTCATCGGGCTATTGATGATGGAGTGGATGTAAAAGGATATATGCATTGGTCTCTAATTGATAATTTTGAATGGGCAGACGGTTTTGGACCAAGGTTCGGGCTTGTTGAAATGAACTATAAAACAATGGGGACTAAGGTTAGGGAGAGTGCGAGAGGGTACGCAGAAGTATGTAAAAATAATAGCTTATTTTAGCTGTCATTGCGAGGAGCGAAATTATCCGAAGGATAATTGAGCGACGAAGCAATCCCGTAATTAAATTCACTGCGCGTAGCTACGGGATTGCTTCGTCGCCTTCTCACTCACTGCGTTCGTTCAGGCTTCTCGCAATGACAGTATCGTTAAAATATAAAATGTTAATTTATGACTTGGATTCTAATCACAATCATCGCTCATCTTCTCAACGCCGTTGTTTTAATTATTGACAAGCATCTTGTTTCCAATACCGTTCTTCGTCCGGTTGCTTATACTTTTTACTCCGGCGTTTTTCAGGTTGGTTTTTTACTCTTAATTCCAATCGTTGGATTTACTTTTCCAGAAACGAGATTTTTAATTATTGGTGTTTTAAACGGCGCTTTGTTTATTTTAGCTCTTCTTGTTTTTTACAAAGCGATTCGACTAAGCGAAACATCAAGAGTCATTCCAATCGTTGGCGGATCTGTTCCGGTTTTTACTTTCTGCTTGTCTTATTTATTTTTAAATGAACGCTTAAGCATCGCTCAAATTGCCGCTTTTATTCTTTTTGTCTTTGGTGGAATTTTGATGTCCACAAAATTTGATAATGGAAAGCTAATTATTATTAAAGGATTTTACTTCGCGATTTTATCCGGGCTTTTTTTCGCGGTTTATTACACGCTGGCAAAATTTCTATTTTTAAACACAGAATTTTTTGACGGATTTCTTCTCCTGCAATTTGGCGGATTTTTAGGATCGTTATTTTTGTTAATCTCTTCAAAAAACAGAAAAATAATATTTTCCACTCCACAGACAATCAAAAAAAGAACAGCGTTCTTATTCATCCCAAATAAAATTCTCGCCGCTCTCGCCGCAGTAATGATTTTCTACGCAATTTCCATAGAAGAAAGCAGTGTCGCGATTATCAATTCCCTGCAAGCGTCGCAATATGTTTTTCTCCTAATTTTCGCGTTTATTCTTTCCAAAAAACTTCCTGATTTATATAATGAACAAGTTGGGAAAAAAGTGATTATGAAAAAATTATTAGCGATTGGCTTGATTGGGGTGGGGCTGGTTTTATTAGTTGGATAAAAAAATACAGTAGGAATATTAGATCCTACTGCGAAGCTTCTTCTTTTGTTATTTTTGGCCTTACTATTATTTCGAAGGTAAAACCCAGAAATATGCCTAATATGACGAATAGCACAACAAGAAAATCTTCTAATGAGCTATATGGCAGTATGCCGTATGCTAATACATTATAGGCATAATTTACCATGCCAATTGTCATAACCATAACTATAAAAAATCCTTGACTTCTTGGATAGCATAGATGAACGAGTGGTGATTTGTAAAGCAATACTGTTGGAAAAAATCCTATTCCTGTCCAAATAATTATTACCGCCCAAAAATTAGGAGCGCCAATGGGAGGTAAAATATACCACACATTCAGCATAATCAGAGCAAATATTGCCAATAATATTCCCACTAAACCCATTTTAGATCCAAACTTAAAGTCATTTATTATTTGTTCATTATTCAATTTTTAGTCCTCCATTTATTTATACCTACAAAAAACATAACTCAAATCCAAACTTATGTCAATAATAAAAAACCGCAAAACTTCAAGAAAGAAAATTTTGATAGTTATAATTCTTCTTGCTATGATTGCTTTAATAATTTATTTTATCTACACTCCAAAAAGAGAAGATGTGAAATATGGCGTAACATTTAGCAAACCCTTTGCCGAACATTTGGGATTAGATTGGCAGGAAACATATTTAGCTTTATTAGACGACGCTGGCGCGAAGAGAGTGCGCCTGCCGTCATATTGGACAGAAATAGAAACAAAAAGAGGCGAATATTCATTTGAAGATTTAGACTGGCAAATTAAAGAGGCGGAAAAACGCGGAGTGAAAATAATTCTTTCCCTGGGGCAAAAACAACCGCGCTGGCCGGAATGCCATATTCCAAATTGGGCAAAAGAACTTAATGAATATGAACGGCAAGATGAGCTTACTAAAATAATTACAAAAGTTATAGAACGATATAAATATAAAGAAGGCATTATTGCCTGGCAGGTGGAAAACGAACCCTTTTTGGCCTTCGGAGAATGTCCGGAATTTGACAAAAACTTCCTTGATAGAGAAATTGCCTTGGTCCGTTCTCTTGATAGTCGTCCTGTTATAATTTCTGACAGCGGCGAGCTTGGCACTTGGTATAGCGCCGCGAAACGAGCGGATATTTTAGGAACCACCTTATATAGAATTGTCTGGAACGATCACATTGGCTATGTTCATTATCCGATTGCTTCCGTTGTTTACAGAATAAAAGCGGCAATCATTATGTATATTACCGGCGTGGAAAAAATAATCATCGTAGAATTACAAGCTGAACCTTGGGGACCGGAAATGATAATTAATACACCGATAGAAGAGCAATACAAATCAATGAGCCCGGAGCAGTTTCGTGAGAACATAGAATATGTCAAAAAAATAGAATTTTCAGAAGCTTATTTATGGGGAGGAGAATGGTGGTATTGGTTAAAAACAGTTAAGGGCGATGATCGGATTTGGGAAGAAGCGAAAGAGGTGTTTGAGAATTAGAAATTAATTTTAACCTGTCATTGCGAGGAGCCCAAGTGAGCGTAGCGAACGAGAAGGCGATACCGTACTAAATACGGCACAAGCTCCGCAATCCCGTGATTAAATTCTTCGCGCATAGTTACGGGATTGCTTCGTCGCTCTGCGGAGCTCCTTGCAATGACAGATCAAAGTTGTCATAATTTTTCAAAACTATTATACTAAACATATGATCAAAATATATAGAAAAAAATTAAACGATTTACGGTTGAAGAAAATAAATAAAATAGAAAATGGCAGTTGGATTTTAGCCACAAATCCAAATAGAGAAGAAATAAAATCGCTCGCAAAATCTCTTAATCTTGATTGGACAATTCTTGAAGATGGGCTTGATGAAAATGAAATTTCGCGGATAGAAAAAGACAAAGTTGGAAATTTCTATATGATTATGAGATTTCCGGTTGAGGATGAAGATCATAATATTATAACTATGCCGATTTTGGTTGTGATAACACAGGATAATATAATAACTTTATGCAAAACAAAAAATAAGATCATAGATAATTTTCTAACACGCAACAGTGATTTTTGCACAACGCACAAAACGAATTTTTTGTTAAAAATTATTTTAGAAATTTTTGGCAGTTATGATTTATATCTGAGTAGGATTTTAAAAGATATAAAATCAAAGAAAATAAAAATTGGCAATCTGGAAAATAAAGATATCTTATTTTTAGTTCAGGAAGAAGAAACCCTGAATAATTTTGTCTCTTCATTGTTTCCAGCAATAAATATTTTGGAAAAAATTCTCAGCGGCCGCTATATTACGATTTACGAAAAAGATAAAGATATTATGGAAGATCTTGTAATGGATAGCAATCAGACAATGGAACTTTCCAAAGCTGGGTCAAGATCAATTAAAAACATCCGCGAAGCATATTCCGCGATTCTCACAAATGAGCTTAACAAAATTATGAAAATTCTGACTTTTGTCACTATCTTTCTAACTATCCCAACAATCGTTTCCAGCATTTTCGGAATGAATGTCGCCTTGCCCTTAGAAGGAAATCCTCTTGCGTTTTTGTTTGTGATTATGATTATATTTTTATTATCAGTTTTGTTTTTTGCGGTGATAAAGGGGAAGAGGTGGATATAGATAAATTGTTAAATTGTTCTATTGCTAAATTGTTAATAATAAATTTCTATGCCTATAACAAAAGAAAGATTTAAAATAATCCCGGCTGTTTATCTAATTTTAAAAAAGGACGGAAAAATATTATTGTCGCGGCGATATAATACTGAACATGAAGACGGAAATTATAGTTTAGTTGCTGGACATCTTGAAGGAGATGAATCATTTCGACAGGCGATGATCAGAGAGGCCAAAGAAGAAGCTGATATTACTTTGAATGCTAACAATCTAAAAGTTATACATATTACACACAAAAAGAAAGAGCCCGGCGGTGATTCTGAAAGAGTTGATATTTTTTTAAAAACAGACAAATGGAAAGGTAAAATAAAAAATATGGAGCCAAATAAGTGTGATGACTTAAAGTGGTTTTTGATAGATGATTTGCCAGAAAATATAGTTTCTTATATTAGACACGCTTTAAAGCAGATTGAAAAAAATAAATTTTATAGCGAGTTGGGATTTTAGATTTTATTATTGAATAATTATGATAAAAAATATTATTTTTGATTGGTCAGGAACTTTGAGCGATGATTTGGTTTCTGTTTATACCGCAGTAATGGAAATCTTTAAAAAATTAGGATTAGAAGTTTTAACATTAGAAGAATTTAAAAAAGAATTTACTCTTCCTTATATGGAATTTTACAGAAAGTTTAAAAAAGATGTTGACAGGGAGGAACTTCAGAAATTATATGCTGAAGAGATTGAGTTAGTTGCTAAACCAAGACCGTTTTTAGAGGCAAAAGAAGTATTAGAATTTTTAAGACAGAAAGAAATTAAAATGATTTTACTGAGTGTTTATTTACAAAAGCAATTGGAAGAAGAAATAGAAAATTATAAATTCCAGAATTTTTTTGTTGATATAAATGGAAGCGTATATGATAAAACCAAAGTTGTCGCGGAGATAATGAGTAAAAATAATTTCAAATCAGATGAGACTATTTTTATTGGCGATATGACGCATGATATAGATGCCGGCAAAAAAGCGGGAGTAATAACAGTAGCAGTTTCTTATGGATATCAATCAAAAGAGAAATTACTTGAAAAAAATCCAGATTTTTTAATTGAAAATTTGGGAGAGTTAAAAAATGTTGTACTGTCAGTATAATAATTGTCATTCCATTGTTAAATGAGCAATTGCTAAGTTGTTAAATATTTGTTAATATAAAAGTATAAAATATATGTTAAACAAAACATTATTTCAACAAAAAAGTTAAATGTTAAAATTATGGATGTTAAATTTGAACACTCAGATTTAAAACTTATTAATCCACCTTTTGAATCAAAACTAGCCGATCTTATTATTGAACTTGATTATTTGCGTAAAAAACCGCTTGGCGGAACAACTTATCCATCAACCTTTTTTCAGTTAAAGAAAATTTTTCACACTTTAGAAAGTATTGGATCTGCACGGATTGAAGGCAATAGAACAACTATTGCTGAATTTATTGAAACAAAAATTGAAAAGAGAGAAACTAAAGATGAAAAAATTATTGAAATACAAAATATGGAAAAAGCCCTTGCTTTTATTGATGAAAATATTAACAAAACAATAATTAATAGAATATTTGTTAGTGAGCTCCATAAACAAGTCGTTAAAAATCTTACTCCTCCTCCAGATGGAGAAGGCAGTGAAAATCCAGGTTATTTTAGAAAAAAGAATGTGCGTATTACCAGATCAAATCATCTTCCGCCTGATATGTCCCAAGTGCCTGCCTATATGGATGAACTTTTTGCTTTTATAAACAAAGAGGATTCTTCAAAATACGATCTTCTTAAAACAGCTCTTGCTCATCATCGTTTTGCTTGGACTCATCCTTTTGATAATGGCAACGGAAGAACAGTCAGACTGTTTACATATGCCATGTTGGTAAAACAGGGTTTTAATATCCATATTGGACGGATTATAAATCCAACTGCTATTTTTTGCAATGATCGCGATAAATATTATAAATTTTTATCAAAAGCTGACACTGGGATACAAACTGATTTATTAAGTTGGTGCGAATATGTTTTGGATGGTTTAAAAAATGAGATAGATAAAATAGATAAATTATTAGATTATAATTATTTATCTAAAAATATTCTATTACCAGCTATTAATTTTTCCCTAGAAAGAAAATTAATAACACCGCAAGAAGAAAAAATATTGAAAATTGTTATTAAAAAGCAAATTATTCAAGCAGGAGATATTAGAAGTATTTTTCCTGGCAAAATTCCCGCGGAAGTTTCACGAACAATAAGAAAATTAAAAAATAAAGATATGTTAACGCCAGAGAAAGAAAAGTCAAGAAAATATGTGTTGCATTTTGAAAATAATTATCTCTTAAGAGGTATTATAGAAATGTTGGATAAAAATAATTTTCTTCCAGTTTCTAAAGATGAATAAATTCATAACGATTTAATCTATGAAACTTGTTTTTGACATTGAAACAATCGGGGAGGATTTTGATACTCTTGATGGGACAACTCAAGGGGTTTTAACGCATTGGATTAAAAAAGATTCGTCAAATGAAAAGGAATATCAGATAGCGCTGGAGGATTTGAAAAATGGTTTGGGATTTTCTCCTTTGACTGGCGAGATAGTCGCGATTGGGATTCTAGATTGTGAAAGTAATAAAGGCGCTGTTTATTATCAGTCGCCAGACAAAGAAGAGAAAGAATTTGAAGAAGAGGGAATTAAATTTAAAGCGATGCCGGAAAAAGAAATGCTGGAAAATTTTTGGAAAGTCGCGGAAAAATATCAGGATTTCATTGGTTTTAACAGTCGCGCTTTTGATGTTCCTTTTATGGTAGTTAGATCCGCAATTCATAAAATTAAACCAAGCAAGAACTTGATGTCAAATAGATATTTAAATAGCCAAATTTATAACGCTAAGCATGTTGATTTGCTTGACCAATTAACTTTTTACGGCGCGGTCTATCGAAGAAAAGGCGGACTGCATTTGTGGTGTCGGGCGTTTGGAATAAAAAGTCCCAAAGCGGACGGAGTGACTGGTGATGATGTTGGAAAGTTATTTAAAGAAAAGAAGTTTCTTGATATTGCCAAATATAATGTCGGTGATTTGCGAGCGACTAAAGAACTATATGAATATTGGGAGAAGTATATAAAATAAAAATTTTAATAAATTAATTCAAAATTATGATTATCACAACAACAGATGAAATTCCAGGTAAAAAAATTATTGAGACAATAGGATTAGTTAAGGGAAATACCGCGAGAGCGAGAAATGTCGGACGCGATATTTTTGCCTTTGCGAAAAATATCGTCGGCGGAGAAGTTTTGGAATATACAAAACTCATTGCCGAATCAAGAGAACAAGCGATAGATAGGATGAAGGAATCGGCGGAAAAAATGGGCGCGAACGCGATTGTTTGCTTAAGATTTTCCAGCACAACAATCAGCGGCGGAGTTTCAGAAGTTTTGGTGTATGGAACGGCGGTAAAAATTGAATAATTTAAAATAATAAAAACCATGGAAGAAGAAATGCCAATTTTCGTAAAAATTATTTTGCTCATAGAAGCAGGGTTGTTTTTATTTTTACTTTTTGCTATTATTATAAAAATTGTGGAAAGAATAAAGGAATTAAAAAATGATAAATACAAAAATATCAAAAAATGAGATTGAATATTAAAGGGAGGTAAAAAATAATGCAAGCATTTCATATAGATGATATTGTTGAGTTGATAGTTAAATGTCCGGGGCATGAAGAAAATGTTGTCCTTGTTGAAAAAGGTGAAGAAACAAGTGAAGAAGATCGCACATGCTATGGTAGATACAAAATAGTTTTGGTAAATGTAACGATAAGAAGAGAGATGATAAACAAACAAGACAAAAGTTGAAATAAAAATCATCTTTTGTTTTTTTTCGTCATTTTAATTTTCCTGCAATTCCCTTGACTTAAATTGAAAATACATATATGATGTTAATATAATAAGAATAGATAAAAATAGCCCGAGGGGCTGTTTTAAAAATCAGAAAATAAATCAGAAAATAAATTTTTTAGTTAATAAAATGAATGTTATTAAAAGCTCAAATAAGTATATTACTGAAGTAAAAACTGAAGCAAAAAAAATAAGTTGGCCAACCAAAAAAGTGACTGTTAGAGATTCTGTTATAGTTGTGGCTATTAGTTTAGCGACCGCCGCGTTTTTAGGAGGCGTTGATTATTTGTTGTCATATTTAATTAAAGAATTTGTCGTTTAATAAAATAAATTGTTAAATTGTTACATTGCTAAACTGTTATGCATAGCACAATTAATAAAGCAATTTAACAATTTAACAATTTAATAATATAGTTATATGCCAAAACAAACAGCTGATTTTGGAAGAAACTGGTATGTTTTACATACTTATTCCGGATACGAAGATAATGTCTGCAGAAATTTAATGCAGAGAATTGAATCTATGGATATGGAAGATAAGATCTTCAGTGTTTTAGTCCCAAAAGAAAATAAGATAAAAATAAAAAACGGAAAGAGAAAAGTCGTGGAAGAAAGAATTTTCCCCGGCTATGTTTTGGTGGAAATGATCGTAACTGACGATTCATGGTATGTTGTTCGAAACACCCCGAATGTAACTGGTTTCATTGGTTCAGGAACCACTCCAACTCCAATATCGGAAGATGAAATACGCGCGTTGAAAGCAAGAATGGGAGTTAAGGAGCCGAAATATAAAATTGATGTTTCTATCGGCGATATTGTAAAAATCAATGATGGACCATTTAAGGATTTTGATGGCAAGGTAGATGGTGTTGACGAAGAAAAAGGAAAAATAAAAGTTCTTGTTCAAATGTTCGGAAGAGAAACGCCATTAGAGTTGGATTTTTTGCAGATCAAAAAGATTTAGTATTGTCATTTCTAAATTTAAGTGTCATCCTGAACTTGTTTCAGGATCTTCCAATTCTTACGATAGTTTATCCTATAAATCATCAAACATTTTGACCGAAGCGAAAACATGATTACAATATAAAACAAAAAGACAGTTGTATCTACACTTTAGATGAAAGATAATATTAAATAAGATAAATTAACCTAAAATATAAAAGATTCTGAAACAAGTTCAGAATGACAATGTTTATTACTAAATACTAAACTCATGGCAAAAAAAATTGAAAAAATAGTTAAGTTACAAATTCCCGCGGGGAAAGCTAATCCTGCTCCGCCAATTGGGCCAGCTCTGGGACAGGCGGGAATTAATATTCAGGAATTTTGCACTCGTTTTAATAACGAATCAAAAGATAAAATGGGAGATGTTATTCCTGTGGAGATTTCAGTTTATGAAGATAAGTCTTACAATTTTATAATGAAGACCCCTCCCGCCGCGGAATTATTAAAAAAAGCGGCTGGAATTAAAAAGGGTTCTAAAGAACCGCAGAAAGATAAAGTTGGGAAGATTACAAAAAAGCAATTACAAGAAATAGCGGAATTAAAAATGCAAGATTTAACCGCGAATGATGTTGAAGGCGCGATGAAGATTATCGCGGGAACGGCGAGACAGATGGGGGTAGAGATTAAAGAATAAGAATTTATGTTTAATTTATTAATCAATTAATTAAAATCTTTTTAAAAAAGATTTTAGAAAGGGACTAAAAAATGAAAAAAAGTATTTATCAAAAAAAGGGAAGTGTGATGTTTATTGCTTTTCTTCTTCTGTTGTCGTTAGTGTCTGGAGTTGAAGAATCTAAAGCCGTTGTTGATCAGAAAGTTTCTCCTTGCGATTCTTATGGAGATATAAATTTAGATGGCTATGTAACAGCGGCAGACTCGTCTTTGGCTGCTGATAATATTACGGGCAAAGTTTTTTTTGGAACTTATGAAATAATTCTTGCTGATGTTAATTTTAATGGTCGTGTTGATATAGGCGATGTAGCCGCAATTGATTCTTTTGTTGCTGGCAGTATAACGACTTTTCCCGTATGTAGTAAAAGTATAAAAGTTATAAGCCCTAACGGCGGTCAGATCTTTGAAATAGGACAAGAAGTGGAAATTTCATTTACTAATTCATTAACTGAAACAACTATTATCGCAATTACTGATAATTTAAAAACTACTTATGCCATAGGTTCAGCTAGCGGTAATTCTAATAATGCCATACAAAAAATGACTTGGAGCATTCCTTCAAATGTAGTTTTAGGGAATTATAAAATTTTGATAAAAGCGTTGCCTAGTTTTGGACATGTTATGGCTGGTCAGGATTATAGCGACAATTATTTTCAAATTATTGGAAATAAAAAACCTCCTTGCGCTTCATATGGAGATTTAGATAATGACGGTTATGTGACAAATTTAGACGAGACTATGGCTGCTGACGGTCTTAGCGGCAAGATAATTCTTAGCGAGTCTGAAGAAAGCCGTGCGGATGTCAATTATAATGGTCGTCTTGATATAGGAGATGTTGCGGCAATCGGTTCTTTTGCTACCTGTAATATTACAACTTTTCCTGTGTGCGCTACAAAATCAGTAAAAGTTATTAGTCCGAATGGCGGAGAGGTTGTTGATAACGAAAAAGAGATTTTATGGAGCACGAGTAATCTTGGCAGTGGAGTTTGTTCGATTTATTTGTATAATGCGATTGGCACTGAACAGGTAATAAAGACTATAATGCTTAATCAACCTTCGTCTTATACCAGATACCAATGGAATTTAACAAGTGATTATACTGATGGAAAATATAAAATTAGCGTACAGTGTAGCGAGCACGGGAATTCCGCAGTTTATTCGGATAAGTCAGATAATTATTTTAGCATTATTAGGTCTGGTAAAGCTTCTGTGGATTTAATAGTAGAAAGTGTAAGAATTGATGAATATCATAATACCATTGCAAAGATTAAAAATGTAGGCACAGTGGTTTATGACGCCTCTCTTTCTTATAATGACATATTTATTAATTGGAAAGATCTGACAAGCGGAAAAACTGGATCAATAAAGAATTATAGAATAGTAAATATTCCCGCGGGCGGCTCTGAGGAATTTATTATTACGAAAGATATTGTTGCCGAAGGAGAACACAATCTTGAAATAACTGTTGATCCTGATAATGTTGTTATAGAATCTAACGAAAATAATAATGTAAGCAATCTTTCTGTTGTAATTTCTAGTAAAAAACTTCCAGATTTAGTAATAACAGGAATAGAAGTTAAAAAAGTAGTTGACCCGCATTTAGGCGAGGGTATTGATATCATTGCGCAAGTTAAAAATATAGGTGAAGGTTATTATATTTACGGTGATTCTAGGGTAGAAAAGTTTATAAGTTGGAGCGATTCAATTAGCGGCAAATCTGGCAGTATAGGAAATTATAAATTAATATCTATTTTACCGGGAGAAACAAAAGAATATTCAATATATAGAACGGGGTTAGATCTTGAGTTTTATAATATTAGAATTATCGTAGATCCTGAAAATATTATTGAAGAATCTAATAATCAAAATAATACTTTCATTAAAAATAGCGCTATAAATAGTTGTCTAATAGATGGAACTCTAGTTAAGCTCCCTAATGATCCTAAAATATATGTAATAATAAATTGCAAGAGATATTGGGTTAAGACCGCGAAAGAATTTCAAAGAAGAGGATATAAATGGGAAAACATTAAAATTACAACTGATGATGAATTAAACGCATTGCCAGAAGATTCTGGAAATGCTCAAGATATAAAAGAAGGAGCTATAATTAGAGCCAATGGCGATGTTGATATTTATATTGTAAAGTATATAGGCAATAAAAAATTCAAAAGGCTTATTTTAAACCCTTCCGTATTCAGAAGTTATGGGCATCTAAGGTGGGAGGATGTCATAGGGGTAGAAAAAGAAACTGTAAATTCTTTTACGACTTCAAATTTAGTTCGCAACGCAAGAACCGGAAGAATATACAGATTAACCGCTAACGGAGATAACGGAATAAGAAGGCACTTCAGAAGCATTAGCGTAATGCAAAGGCTAGGACACGATCTTGACGCTGTGTATGAAATAAATGAGACTGACGAGAGATCTTACGAACAAGGTGAGGATTTTAAATAGTGACATTAAAGGCGCGATGAAAATTATCGCCGGGACCGCGAGGCAGATGGGAATAGAGGTGAAGGGATAGAAATCGCATGTTTAAAATTTATTTAATAACCAACTAACAAAAAATATGGAAATAGAAAAATCAACAACAGATAAATCAAAATTAATTTTGGTTATCGCTGTTATAATTTTAGTAGGAGCTTTGTTTGGCGTTATGGGTTATTTGTTGGGAAATAAAAATAATAATACTGTTATTAAATCAGAAGATCAAATGGCAAAAGATCAAGGCATAGATAATAATAAAGAAACTGAAAAAGATGAAAATATAGAAGAAGATGTAAGAACTGATGTTAAGGACGAAAAAGAGAATTGGAAAATATATGAAAATGACAAATATGGATTTGAAGTAACATTATTAGATTCATGGAAGGGGTATGAGGTTTTGACAGAATCTTGGAAGGGAATATCCTTAGATGGCGATTCTAAACAGTATCAAGGTCCACAGATTATCATCAGAAATCCAAAATGGTCTATTTCTAAACCATGGCAGGATATTCCTATAATGGTCTTTACAAAAGACGAATGGGAATTAATAGAAGCGAAAAATTTAAGTGTTAATGCTGCTCCCATTGGACCAAATAAATTAGACGAAAACCAACAATATGTTTTTGCCCTGCCTCCGCGCTGGATAGGATTCACTGACAACTTAGGGCAAGATGAAGCGCAAGAAATTTCAAAGACCATTAAAGCAATTTCTGTTACTACTAATAAGGACGAGACTGCTGATTGGCAAGTATACGAAAATAAAGAATTTGGATTTGAAATAAAATACCCTGAAAACATAGAATATTATCCAAAAACTTGGGGTGTTGATTTTATGGAGAAATCTGAAGCTCAAGATAAACTTTTTACTATATATCTTTATAATGAATTGAAGCAATTACCAAACAATGAGACGGGGCTTAGTTTTGAAGACTGGATAAATAAACAGATTGAAAATAAAATTTTTGAAGATGGAAGAATATTTAAAAATGACACGCTGACTGGAATTAAAGTGCGAGATCAGGGAGTTGTGCCATTTAAAAACATTCTAGTAAAGAAGGATAATAAAACATACAGCTTTGTTATTAGAGAAGATTCTCGGTTTATGGACGTGTTTGATCAAATACTTTCAACCTTAAAATCTGTAAATTGATTTAAATAATTAATCGTGGGAGCGTTGCAAAATGCGTTATTACCACATAAGAAAGAAAAATATGAAAAGATCAAAACGATATAAAAGCGTTAAGGAAAAAATTGAGAAAGATAAAAAGTATAGCGTTGAGGAAGCGGTGGATTTTTTAATTGAAAACGCAAAAGTGAAATTTGACGAGAGCGTTGAAGTTCATTTTAGAACTAACATTAATCCCAAACAGGCGGATCAATTAATTAGAGGGGCGGTTGTTTTGCCGCATGGTGTTGGAAAAGAAAAAAGAGTTGCCGTATTTGTTGATGGCGATAAAGTCGCAGAAGCGAAGGAAGCTGGTGCGGATCTTGTTGGCGGAGAGGAATTGATAAGTAAAATAAAACAGACAAAAGAAATTGACTTTGACGTTTCTGTGGCCACACCAGATATGATGAGAAAACTCGCTGGCATTGCTAAAATTCTTGGACCAAAAGGATTAATGCCTTCTCCAAAAACCGATACAGTTACAATGGATATTAAAAAAACTGTTGAACAACTTAAAAAAGGAAAAATAAATTTTAAAAACGATGATTCTGGAAATGTCCATCAGATGGTTGGGAAAGTATCTTTAGGTAAAGATAAATTAAAAGAAAATGTCACTGCTTATGTTCAAGCAATTAAAGATTCTCGTCCCAGCGGAGTAAAGGGGGAGTTTCTTAAAACTATTACGGTGAGTTCTACGATGGGAGTGGGGATTAGGATTGGGTTGTAGAAATTTTTATGGACAAAAGTTTTTTGTTTTTGTCATCCCAGAATTTTTTTCTAAAAGCGAAGCTTTAGAAAAAAATGTCTGGGATCCAGTAAGTTTCATTTAATAAAATTATTACGATAAATATTATTTATTGAGATAAACTGGATTCCCGCCTCCGCAGGAATGACAGAAAAAACTATCTAATGCAAAATTTTTAGATAAAAAAAGAGGCCAGTGGTGCTTGTTAAGTCCACTGACGGCTATGTTTACCTATTCTTTTTTATTAAAGAATCAAGTAAGTTCTTGGCAATTTGTTTTTGCAACTCGAAGGGAGTTGCGCGATTGTTAACAATCTTCATTATCTCCTTTTTTGCGAGCCGCGAAAGTAGGATGTCTAATGCTTTTTTCTGCAACTCAAGAGGCATTACATAATCCTCAACTATTAAGAATAATTTCCTACTACTAGGATTACTCTTTTCAAGCGTTGCGACAGCGTCTTTAATCGTTGGCAATACAGTATTATTGAAGAACATTCTTTCAAGAGAGGTGCTTCCTTTCTTTGTGTATTTCTCTTTCTCCTTTTTTATTATTTCATCAATTTTTATTTTTGCCACTTATAGCAACCTCCTTGTTTATTTTTGAAGTCAAAATGCTTCAAATTACTTTATCACAATTTTAAAAACTTGTCAATCTCAAAAATATGCCCGAACAAAAAACAAAAAAATGCTGTAACTGCAAAGCGCCGTTTTTAATCTTTGCTTTATTTGTTTTAATTGTTGCGTTTTTTCTAAATACTAACATTACCAATGAAAATGGCGCGAATGTTGGCTTAAATACAGAGGTAAATGTTGAAAATAATATTGATGATAAGCAGGAAAAAGTAGATAAACAAGTAAACGAGAAAAGCGAAGAAAAAGAAAATGTTATTTCTTATTCTTTTGACGCAAGCGATGAAGAAAGAACGGTTTTTTCCGGGCTTTTAAATTATGGCGAAGAAAATAATATTGAAGTTGAATATAATAATGATTATGGTGAATACGGGGTTTTCGTAGAAAATATTGCCGGAATTAAAAACGGCGACGATGGGAAATATTGGCAGTATTATATAAATAATATTTTAGGCGATGTTGCGGCAGATAAAAAAGTTTTAGAAGAAGGAAATGAAGTAGAGTGGAGATTTGAGGAAGTGCCATTTTAGGTGTATTTGTAATTATTTCAAATTATTAAATGTCATTGCGAGAGAGCCGCAGCGACCGAAGCAATCCCGCAACTATGCACAAGGAGTTTAATTTCGGGATTGCTTCGTCGCCCTTCGGGGCTCCTCGCAATGACAGTGAAGTTCACAACTTATGAACAAACTAAAAATCATCTCAGCAATACTTCTTATTTTCATCGGTGTAGCTGGTAGATTTATTCTGGTTGAATATGTCGGCATTCCTAATTTTGAAATAATCACCGCATTATCTTTGATCGCGGGAATATATTTGGGCGGGGTTTATATGATTATCGTCCCACTGGCAATAATATTTTTAAGCGACTTGGTAATCGGCAATAATTATATTTTTATTTTTACTTGGACAGCGTTTATGTTTATTGGGTTGTTTGGATTTTTATTTAGAAAAAAAACTTGTCATTCCCATGAAAAAATTTGTCATTCCCGCACTGAAACAAAGTTCAGCATAAACTCCGGCGGGAATCCAGTAAACACGACTAATAGTAATTCTAAAAATTTTCCATTCAAAAATTCAATAAAATTAGCATTAATTTCTTCTATATTTTTCTACCTCTACACCAACTTCGGCTGGTGGCTGATGTCGGGAATGTATGAGCATACTTTATCGGGACTAATAAGATGCTACTATATGGCAATTCCGTTTTTTAGAAATAATTTAATGGGAAATTTGATTTTTGTGCCAATGGGGATTTATGTCGCTTCAAAAGCGGTTTATTGGGTTGAAAATAAAAATTGTAACTTATCTAAATGGAAAATAAAACTCAAAACAAAATAGGCGCTTTTCCTTCGCAGTATATAAAAAAAATGATGGAAAGCGGGGAAATAAAGAACGCTGATGAGAATAATCTTCAGCCGGCGAGTATTGATTTGAGCATTTCCGAAGAGGGCTATAGAATGAAAGGAGCGTTTTTGCCGAGAAAAAATGAAAGCGTTCGTGATATTATAAAAACAGAATCTTTATATAAAATAGATTTAAATAATCCTTTGGAGAAAAATGGGATATATTTAATTAAATTGAATGAAAGTTTAAATCTGTCCGAAAATATATTCGCTTTTTCTTCTTCAAAAAGTTCTACGGGACGAGTTGACTTACAAACAAGATTAATGATTGATAATTATTCAAGATTTGACAGCGTTCCTTTTGGTTATAAAGGCGAATTATGGCTTCAGGTTATTCCGAAGTCATTTTTAATAAAATTAAATTATGGAGACAATCTAAACCAAATTAGATTTTTCAATGGCGAAGCAAAACTTAATTACGAGAAAATAAAAGAAGCTTACTTAAAATATAATCTTCTTTTTGATGAAAATTCAAATATTATAAATCCTGATCAGAAATCGGCGATAGATAATAATGGTAGTATTGTGATGAGTATAGATCTTGATGGAGGAAAAAGCGATAAAATAATTGGTTATAAAAATTTATTAATTGACAGTGTTTTGGATTTTTCAAAAAAGAATTATCATAATCCGGTTGATTTTTTTGAACCGATTTATTCTCCAAAAAATGGCAAGCTAATTTTAGAAAAGGAATCTTTTTATATTTTTTCTACGAAAGAGCGGATTAGAATCCCTGACAATTTCGCTTCAGAGATGATCGCTTACGATATTTATAATGGGGAATTCCGAAGCCATTACGCTGGTTTTTTTGATCCGGGATTTGGCTATGGAAAAAACGGAGAGATTAAAGGAAGACAAGCGGTTTTAGAAATCAGATCTTATGAAAATAATTTCATCTTTCGGGACAATCAACCGATTTGCCGAATGAATTTTGAAAAACTGATAGAGCCAGCTGACTTTATCTATGGCGAAGAAATTGGTTCGCATTATGCAGAACAAACCGGACCGAAATTGAGTAAGCATTTTAAAAATTAACTTTTATTTTTTTTCGTGATAATTTTTATATTATGAACATTGACAAAGGAGATAGAAAATAATGAACGAAAAAATTAAAACTAAATGGCCTGCTTATAAAGACAAGATGTTAGTTGCGGGTAATCAAAATAGCCAAGTAGCAATCTGTACTCTGTGGACAAAAAAGGAGTTAATGGCCGAGAAGTTAGACATGAATAAAATTTCCGTGATTGGAAATTTGTATTCTCCCAAGAGGGGAGTTAGTTTTTTAGTCAGGAATATTTTGGCAAATCCTAAAATTAGATATCTGATTGTTTGCGGATTGGATAGGTCTGGCAGCGGACAAGTTTTGGTTGATCTTGCTAAAAATGGATTTAAAAAAAATGAAAGCAAAAAAAATAGTAGAGACTATTGGCAAGCAATCAGCAATATTGAGAACAGGATAGATATTGAGATAGAGAGAAAGGCGCTGGAAACTTTTTGCAAATTCGTAGAAGTAATAGACGCGCGGGAGGAAAAAGATCTTGGGAAAATTCAAAATGTAATTGATAATCTAAATCAAAATCTACCGTCTTTTATTCCAGATCCCTTGATTTTTCCGGATCCGCCCAAAGAAAAAACAAATATTTTTCCTGCTGAATCGTCCGCGCATGTTATTAGAGGAGAAAGAATTGCCGAGGTTTGGCTGAAAATTCTGGATCATATCTTAAAATTTGGAATTACAGATCAAACTGCTTATCAGAATCAACAGAAAGAAATCATAGACATAATTTCTGTAATCTCAGACGAAGATCCTGATAACTTATATATTCCGGGGTGGTTGCCAAATAATAGAGAACATCTAAAGAATTATCTGCCAACTATCTTAACGGGAAATTGTCCTACTGGAACTTCTTATACTTATGGTTCCAGAATGCGAGATCATTTTGATGTTGATCAAGTTCAAAATGTGATTGACGAACTTAAGCAAGAGAAATATAGCCGCAGAGCAACAATTAGTCTTCTTGATCCAAGGATTGACACTAAAAGCAAAAATCCGCCCTGCTTAAACCATTGTTGGTTTAGAATTCAACAAAATAGATTATATCTAGTGTCCACTATACGAAGCAACGATATGTTTGAAGCTTGGCCGGAAAATGCGTTTGGTTTAAGGATGTTGCAAAATTTAGTTTGGAAAGAGCTTTTGGGAACTTATTCCGAAATAAAACTTGGCAATCTTGAAATCCATTCTTTATCTGCTCATGCCTATGACGATTCGTGGGAAGAAGCAAAACAGACTGTGGAAAAGTATTATAATCAAGTTGTTCCGCATCCAAGAAATATTAGAGATCTGCGAGGAAACTTTATAATCAGGATTGAGAATAATGAAATTATCGTTGAACACTACTCGTCTGATGAAGTTTTGCTTAATGTCTATAAAAACAAAAAGGCAATGCCAATTTATTTTGAATTAAGCAGGAATGAAGCAATTTCTCTTGTTTCTCATGCTTTATATATCGGCACCGAATTGCAAAAAGCGGAGGTAGCAATAAAACTGGGAATTGAATACAAGCAAGACCAAGAATTAGATCCAAATACATTAAATTTATAAGATCTTTTGATATCTTATTTTTTTGTGATAAAATAAAAGTAAAGAATTTATGAAGTTTAATAAACAAAAATGCTAAAAAATAAATTTAAAGGGAAACTTATTGTCATAGATGGAATAGATGGAGCGGGGAAAGCGACACAGACAAAGATATTAATAAAGCATCTCAAAAAACTTAAATATAAAACAGCGACTTTGGATTTTCCGCAATATTACAATAATTTTTTCGGAAAGACAATTGGCAGATTCTTAAACAATGAATTTGGCGACGCGCCAAAAACAAGCCCGTACTTAGCGTCAGTTTTGTATGCCGCGGATCGCTGGGAAGCGAAAAATAAAATTGAAAAATGGTTGAAAGAAGGAAAGATTGTGATTTTGGACAGATATTCTTCTTCAAATCAAATTCATCAGGGCGGCAAAATTTCAGATCCTAAAAAAAGAAAAGAGTTTTTAAATTGGCTGGAAGAGATGGAATTTAATGTTTTTAAAATTCCGAAACCCGATCTGATTATTTTTCTTAATGTTCCGTATAAAATTTCCAAAAAATTGTTAACCAAAAAAGTTTCCCGAAATTATATTAAGAGCGCGAAAAATGACAAAGTAGAAAAAAGCCGCGTCTATCAAGAATCATCCTATTCACAATCGCTGAATTTGGTTAAAAAATATAACAATTGGGCAGAAATAAATTGTATCAGAAATAATGAATTATTAAGTCCAGAGGAAATAAGCGATTTAATTTGGAGTAAGCTTGGAAGATTTTTGTAGATATTTATAAATGTTGACAAGTTTTTTGTTGATGGTATGTTGATACAGGAGGCGAAAATAAATGCCAGAAGAAATATTACCGGAAAAAAGGGAAGAATTAATGAAAATTGCCAAAGATGTCGGCGATAAAGTTAAAGAGGAAAGAAGAAAAAAACCACCAGAGCCATTAGTTCAGAAGTTTTCGTTTGACCCTGCTTCTGAAAATAAATGGGAGATAGAAAAGCTTCAAAAAGAAAATGAGAAGCTTAAAGAAACAATAAGAGAATTAAAAAAAGAACTTGATGGGAGAGTTAAGAAAGTGGAGGAAGAATTGAAAGATCTTGGAAAGATGATTGAACAAAAAAATCCTAAACAATAAGGGCAACGCCCTTTATTTTTTTGTTTTATTAAGATATAATAAGTTTACCGTAAGTAGAATATAGGGATTAACTAAATATATAAATTCTAAGAAGCTAAAAAGCTACAAGCTAATAACCTAATCTATGACTTCCAAAGAACTGCGAAAAAAATATATAGAATTTTTTAAATTAAAAGGACATAGAGAAATTCCTTCGGCTTCGTTGGTGCCGGAAAATGATCCGACGGTACTTTTTACGACCGCTGGGATGCATCCGCTAGTGCCGTATTTGATGGGCGAAAATCATCCGGCCGGAAAGCGGATAGTTAATGTCCAAAAATGTGTCAGAACTGGAGACATAGACGATGTCGGCGATAGCACGCATAATACTTTTTTTGAAATGCTGGGCAATTGGTCGCTGGGAGATTATTTTAAAGAAGATTCAATTAAATGGAGCTGGGAGTTTTTGACGGATAAAAAATGGCTGGGGATTGATCCTGAAAAAATAAAGGTTACAGTTTTTGAAGGAGATAATGACGCGCCAAGAGATAAAGAGTCAATTAAAGTTTGGCAAGAGTGTTTTGAAAAATCGGGAATTTCTGTTGAAGTTTATGATAAACAAAAAAAGAATAACGAAACCGCGAGAATTTTTCCTTTACCGAAAGAAGATAACTGGTGGGGTCCAGCTGGAAAAACATGTCCGTGCGGTCCTGACACGGAGATTTTTATTGATTTAGATAAACCGGTAAATTTTGAAAAATGTCCAAGTGGTGATGATTGCAAACCAGGATGTCATTGTGGGAGATATGTGGAGATTTGGAATAATGTTTTTATGGAATATAATAAAACCGTGAACGGAAAATATGTTCCACTTGCGAAAAAAAATGTTGATACGGGAATGGGGTTGGAAAGAACGCTGGCGGTTTTGAATGGGTTTGATAATGTTTATGAGACAGACGTGTTGAAGCCGATTGTCAAGAAAGTTCAAATTCAGATAACAGACGAATCCCTTATTCCAATCCTTTCTCAAAAGGCAAGAGAGATAGAAGAAATCAAATCAGTTAAGATTATTGCTGATCACATTCGAACTTCAGTTTTTATGATTTATGATGGGGTTATACCTTCAAATTTGGACAGAGGTTATATTGTGCGTCGATTATTGAGGCGTGCCATTCGACATGGAAATTTATTGAGGTTGCCCAACGGATTTTTATTGCCAATTGTCGAAACTGTGATTGAAATTTACAAAGAATTTTATCCAGAACTTGAGAAAAATAGGGATAAGATTTTAGAGGAGATTAAAAAAGAAGAGGAGAAGTTTGGAAAGACATTAAATCAAGGAGCAAGAGAGTTGATAAGATTAGTATTAAGGATGAAAAATTTTGATTCCAATAATCAAGAAAAAATAAATATAATAACTGGTAAAGATTTATTTTATGTGTTTTCAACTTTTGGTTTTCCTCTGGAATTAAGTTTTGAATCAATTGAAATCATGGCTATTTCACCTGAATTAAAGATAAAATTAGATAAAGAATTTTATAATAAAGAGAGGATTACAAAAGAGTTTAATAAAGAACTAAAAAAACATCAAGAAAAATCCCGCACCGCCTCAGCTGGGAAATTCAAGGGTGGGCTGGCGGACGCAAGCGAAGAAACAACAAAATTACATACTACAGCGCATTTGCTTTTGGAATCTTTACGGAGAGTCTTAGGCGATCATATCTTTCAAAAGGGAAGCAACATCAACGCCGAGAGATTAAGATTTGATTTTTCGCATTCGGAAAAATTGATGGATGAAGAGAAACAGAAAATTGAAAATTTAGTAAACGAGCAGATTCAGAAAAAACTTCCGGTAAATTGCAAAGAAATGAGCTTAGAAGAAGCAAAAAAAATAAACGCGATGGGCGTTTTTGAAAATAAATATGGTGAGAAAGTGAAAGTTTATACTATCGGGAAAGATGACGATATTTTCAGCAAAGAAATCTGCGGCGGTCCGCATATCAAAAATACTTCTGAGTTGGGAAAGTTTAGAATTAAGAAGGAACAATCTTCCAGCGCGGGCGTAAGGAGGATTAAAGCGGTGTTGGAATAAAAAAAACTGGAATATTGTCCAGTTAATTATTATAATGTTTATTTTTTTAAAGAAATTGTTCCTTCTATTTTTTTAACTTTTTGTTTTTTGTATCCGCAATTAAAACAGATGTTCATTTCTGGTGGAGTTATTGTTTTTTTATCTCCCATATCTACTTTCCCACATTCGCCACCACAGATAAAACTTATATTAGTATTCGCCATTTGTTTTTTCTCCTCTGCTTATGTTAAAGCTTTTTCATATTAAAAAATAAAATGCTATTTGTCAATAGTTTACGCAATTGATTGACATTTTTTTGATTTGTAATATACTTTGTAAGTGAAGTGGAAATTGTGTAAATTTTAATCTCAAAACAATGAGAAATTTAACATTCAATAAAATCTTTCGTCTTTTCTATCCAGCGCAATCGTCAGAAGAAATAAGGGCGAAATATAATATTCCAGAAAAATTAAATATTCATGTTGAGCTTGTTAAAGATGGCTATTTTGTTTTGACTTGCAAAGAATTGCCTGGACTTATTACAGAAGCAAAAGACGGCAAAGAGCTTATTTATATGTTTAACGATGCGGTGCTTACTTATTTTGATGTGCCTAAAAAAGTGGGGGATATTGTCCATCAGGAAATGAAAATTGACGGCTACGGCACTTTTGTATTACATGGAAATAATAAAGCATTACAGGAGGTTTAAATATGGGCAAAAATGATTTTAACAGAAGAAAGTGTATTAGGGCATTGAAAAAGTTGGGATTTGAAGAAAAGAGCAGCCGTCGCGGGAGCCACGACAAATTTGTAGTTCCTAAACGCTTTTTGAAAAATAGACAATCGGATCAACCTCCTTTTATTATGATTCCCAGAAATAGAAATCTTCATTGCCAGTATGCGATAATTAGAGAGTTGTATAATTTTGGAGGAGATGAGTTGGTAAAAGATTTTTTGAAGAATATTTAAAATTTAATTTTTAGGATTATGAAAAACTTTATCAAAGAAAATTGATTCAAAATTGCAATATTAATAATTTTAATTTTACTTTCTTACACCTATTTCTCAAATAATAAATATTATTTTATGCACACTAAAGCAGAAGAAAAAAATATAATAATAAGATGTGACAAATTTTCTGGAAATTGTCGAGAAATTGGTTGTCCTCAAAAATTACCTCAAAGAAATAATATTTATATAAAATAACTTTCAACTTTACAAACTTTTATAACTAACTAAAACTTATGCCCAGAAAATACCCCATAGAAAAAATCCGCAATATTGGAATTATTGCGCATATAGACGCCGGGAAGACGACAGTCACCGAGCGAATTTTATTTTATACCGGAATCAGCCATAAAATCGGCGAAGTTCATAACGGCGAAGCGACGATGGATTGGATGGAACAGGAACAGGAAAGAGGAATTACAATCACCTCTGCCGCGACGACTTGTATTTGGAAAGATCATCAGATTAATATTATTGACACTCCGGGACATGTTGACTTTACCGCGGAAGTGGAAAGGAGCCTGAGAGTTTTGGATGGTGGCGTAGTTGTTTTTGACGGCGTAGCGGGAGTGGAATCGCAAAGTGAAACCGTCTGGCATCAAGCGGATAAATATCAAGTGCCGCGAATTTGTTTTATAAATAAAATGGACAGAATGGGCGCTGATTTTTATGCTGACCTTGATTCAATTTATAAGCGTTTAACCAAGAATGCTTTTCCAGTTCAACTGCCAATTGGCGCTGAAGCTGATTTTAAAGGCATTATTGATTTATTTGAAAGAAAAGCCCGGGTTTATCAGGATGACTTAGGCACAAAATGGGAA
>DAOWHY010000017.1 GCA_030641185.1 Candidatus Moraniibacteriota bacterium
ATGCTGGGTAATTCCACCGGATTCCTCAGCTGTTACATTGGTCTTTAAAATTTTATCAAGCAAAGTAGTTTTTCCGTGATCAACATGCCCCATAATAACAACAACCGGAGGTCTTTTTTTCGCTCCCGGTCCAAGATTTTTCTTGAGCTGTTGTTTTCTCCTTTGCGCCTCTGATTTTATTTTTTTAAGCTCAAATCCAAAATCATCCGCAACAATTTCGGCGGTATCAAAGTCCAAAACCTCATTAATATTGGCAAAGATTTTATTCTTAATAAGTTCCGCGATAAGATCAGTCGTCTTAATTTCCATTTTTTCCGCCAATTCCTTCACGGTTATATTTTCCGGAACTTCAAGAATCTTTTTTTCTTCTATTTGTTTTTCTTCTGGATTTGTCATTTGTTATAAGTTATTTATATTGTTAAAATACTTATGGTAATTTTCCATTTGCGATTTTTATCGCCTCCTTCTCTTCCTTTCCTAATGTATATTCCGACTTGCCCTCTTTAATCTCCTTGGAATAAACTCTTACTCCGTCTCTTGAATAAAGACCTTGTATAATAACACCATCTGAAGAGTTGTCAAGAAGAGCGATAACAAAGCTTTGATTTCCTCCAACATCGCCAAACGGATTGAATCTCACAACACCGACTTTTTGGATGCATTCTGACAAATTATCTTTAATTTTTTTATTATCTTCAATTATTTTTTTAATTTCACAGTCAATTTCACTCGTCTTCTTTATCTGCTTATAAATTATTTCTTCCAAATCTTTTGCCTCACTGCTCGCGAAAAAACTGCGCGTTCTTTTCTTGATTTTTGATAAATTATAACTGAGGCAAATATTCCACACGAAAAAAACAGATAAAACAACGCCTGCTAAAATTATGACTGCTTCCCGGTTCTGATTTATAAAATTTATTATATCTGTCATTGTTGAAATTTGTTAAAAATAAAACAAGAAGTTGTTTTAAAACTACTTCTATAATAGCTTTTACGCTTAGATAAGTCAATGTATTAATTGGTGATAAATTTAATTCTGTTTTAACTAAAAAACTCCGGAAATCCGGAGTTTTTTAGATTGTGCCGAGAGGCGGACTTGAACCGCCGACACAAGGATTTTCAGTCCTTTGCTCTACCAACTGAGCTACCTCGGCGAAAGAGTTCATAAAGTTATAAAGTTTATAAAGTAGAAAGTTTTTAAAACTATAAAATTTGATTTTACGAACTTTTTATTTTATAACTTTTTACTTTATGAACTTGCCCTTTGTGCCGAGGGCGGGACTTGAACCCGCACGCCCAAATATGAGCACAGGCCCTCAACCTGCCGTGTATACCAATTCCACCACCCCGGCAATTAACGCATAACAAATAACTGATAACGCTCAAATTATAAGTTAAACTATACTGTAGCGTCTATTTACTATTTGCTTCGTCATTATCTTTTTTCTCTTTGTCCTTTTCTACTGTTTTATTTCCCTTTTTTTCTGCAATTACTTTTTCAATTTCTGATTTTTTAACTTCTTCTTTAATGTCCCCTTTTTCTTTACTTTCAGAATCTTCCTCTGTTTTAGCAGAATTTTTTGGTTTATTCTCTTCTGGTTCTATCATTTCACCTTTTGGTTTTGTTGCCTTGCCGATTCTGTCTCTCATATAATTGAGTTTGGCTCGTCTTGTCTTTGTTATCTTTATTAATTCTATTTTTTCTATCGTAGGAGCATTTAATGGAAAAACCTTTTCCACTCCTATTCCGCCAGAAATTTTACGAACCGTAATAGTCGCGTTAGTTCCTTTTCCTCCTTTTTTGCCTATTACTAAACCTTCAAAGATTTGAACCCTCTCTTTTATTTCCTGTTTTTTGCCACTGCCTTTTACTTCTGTTATTTTTTGATAGACCTTTACCACATGTCCTGGTTTAATATCAGGTAAATCGGTCCTAACGCGGCTTTGATTAAATTCTTGTAATGTTATTGTCATATATTTTAATTACTATTAATTTTCTAATTTAACTATTTTATACTACTTTATAAAGAGGGATTAGTCAAGCATCGTTTTAACAAGTGCCTTTTCCATTCCAGAAAATTTCGGAGAAATTTGTCTGGAATCCAGTAAATCTCAATAGACAATATCTTTCGTATAATTTATTAAGATGGGCTAAACTGAACCCCGGGCATTTTTTTAAGGCTATCGCTTCAGAAAAAGTTCTGGGATGACGATTTATTGAATTATTTTCAAAAACTCTTTTTCGTTAACAATTTCTACTCCTAATTCTTTCGCTTTTTTAAATTTACTTCCTGGATTTTTTCCTATTATAACATAATCAGTATTTTGGGATACAGAGGAGGAAATGCTTCCGTCTAAGGCGCGTATTTTTTCTTTAGCTTCGTCGCGGCTTAGATGTTGCAGGGTTCCAGTCAAGACGAACGATAATCCAGCTAATTTTTTTTGTGTTTTAGCTTCACTTCTATTATTTTTTATATTAACTCCTGTCTTTAACAAATCGTTTATTAATCTTAAATTATCTTTATTATGAAAATATTCATAAATACTGCTGGTTACTTTTGGGCCGATACCGTTTATTGCTTTTAATTCTTCTTTAGAAATATTTTTAAACCTGTCGATTGAGTTTAATTTTGAGCCAAGTTCTAAGGCCATTTCTTCGCCAACATGCCTTATTCCTAAGGCGAAAATGAATTTTCCAAGTATGATGTCCTTGCTTTTTTCAATAGCTTTTATTAAATTGTCTGACGATTTCTCTCCGAATCTTTCTAGTGATTTCAGATCATTCTTCTTAAGTTTAAAAATATCAGTGAAATCTGAAATAAATCCGTTGTCAACTAATTGTTTAATTTTGTTTGGTCCGAAACCATCTATGTTGAATGCTTTTTTACTGGCAAAGTGGGACAATCTTCTAAGTTCAACAGCGAAACAATTTTTATTTGGGCAGTATAAAGCGACTTCTCCTTTTGGTTTGATAGTTTCCGTTTTACAGTGCGGACATTTTTTTGGCATTGTAAACTCTTTTTCTTTCCCGTTCCTAAGCCCTTTTACAACACCAACAACTTCCGGGATAATATCCCCCGCTTTTTGAATAATTATCGTGTCGCCGATTCTGACATCTAACCGTTTTATTTCATCTTCATTATGAAGAGTTGCTCTTGAAACCGTTGATCCGGCAACTTTTACTGGTTTTAAATAAGCTACTGGCGTCAGCGCTCCAGTTCTTCCGATTTGGATTTTTATATTTTCAATAATCGTTGTTGTTTGTTCGGCTGGGAATTTATAGGCGATTGCCCAGCGTGGAGCCTTGCCCGTATAGCCGATTTTATCCTGCCAATCGCGTCTGTTAACTTTTATAACAATCCCGTCTATCCAATAGTTTTCTTTGTCTTTGTTTTTTTGCCAATAGTCGTAAAATTCAAAAATTTCGTTTACGCTTTTGCAATGTTTACAAAATTTGTTGACTTTAAATCCTAAATTTTTGAGTAATTCTAATTCTTCGTCTTGGGCCTGAGGCAATTTTATAAAATCCCCCTCGCCCCTCTTTTGAAGGGAAGTGGTGTTCATCCATGATAAATCATAAATAAAACAATCCAAGCTTCTTTCTTTTGCGATTTTTGAATCAAGCTGTCTTATTGCTCCCGCGGCGGCGTTTCTGGGATTTGCAAAAAGCGGTTCGTTGTTTTTCTCTCTCTGTTTATTTAATTTTTCAAAAACCGTCTTTGGCATAAAAACTTCTCCTTCAACGACGATATTTATTTCTTTTTTTGTTTTAAGCGGTATACTTTCTATTGTTTTTAAATTTTGAGTTACATCTTCTCCTATTTTTCCATCTCCTCTTGTGGCCCCAGTTTTTAAAATCCCTTTTTCATAAGTTAAAACGATATGTAGCCCGTCAATTTTAAGTTCACAGGTATAGTCTAAAGCAATATCTTTATTTTCTCCTTTTTCAATAAGTATTTTTTTAATTCTTTTTTCAAAATCAACAATGTCTTTTTTTTCAAAAGCGTCATTAAAAGACCACTGCGTGACTTTATGTTTTATCTTCTTAAATTTATCTAGTGGCTTTCCGCCAACTCTTTGAGTTGGAGAATCCGGAGTTATAAATTCAGGATG
>DAOWHY010000010.1 GCA_030641185.1 Candidatus Moraniibacteriota bacterium
AGAATAATTTTGTTAAGTGAGACTTACTGGATCCCAGACATTTTTTCTTACGCTTCGCTCCAGAAAAAATTCTGGGATGACAAAAAAAGAATTACTCGTAATTTAAAAAATAGATTAGTTTAATATATATGCCAGTAAAAAAATATAAACCAACATCGCCAGGAAGAAGAGGAATGATCGGATCTGATTTTTCTACGCTTAATAAAAAGAAACCAGAAAAAAGTTTACTTGAAGGAAAAAAGAGAGGAAGCGGACGAGGGAGCGCTGGAAAAATTACCACAAGACATAGAGGTGGAGGAGCGAAGAAGAGATTTAGAATGATTGATTTTAAAATGAATAAGTTTGATATTCCTGCGAAAGTCCAGGCGATTGAATATGATCCAAATAGAACAGCATTTATTGCTTTGCTTGTTTACGCGGATGGAGAAAAAAGGTATATTGTTGCGCAAGAAGGATTGAAGAAAGATGATAAAATTATTGTTTCAAAAAACGCGCCTGTGAAAATCGGGAATAGATTACCTTTGAAAAAAATTCCTGCCGGGACGATTATCTGTAATGTTGAATTATTTCCAGGAAAAGGCAGTCAGATCGCAAGATCTGCTGGATCTTCCGCTAAATTGATGGCTATAGAGAGCGGTTTTGCCTATGTCAGTTTTTCATCAAAAAAAGTTGAATTAATTCCCGAAGATTCTTTTGCCACAATAGGCCAAATAAGTAACGTTAGTCATAATAAAATTGTTATAGGAAAAGCCGGAAGATCAAGATGGCTGGGCAGGCGCCCTCAAGTCAGAGGAAGCGCGATGAATCCTGTAGATCATCCACATGGAGGAGGAGAAGGAAGACAGCCGATTGGGCTTAAGCACCCAAAGACTCCGTGGGGCAAACCAGCGCTCGGATTTAAAACAAGAAAAAAGAATAAACCGAAGACGAGATATAGGATTAAGAAAAAAGATGAGGAAGTTTAGAATGTGGTCGTTCTGTTTGCTTTCTATAAAGTAAATAAGATGCGAGAATTCGATAGAACTAATTGTTAAATTGTTATATTGTTAAATTGTTATGCATAGTATGACAATATAGCAATTTGACAATTTGACAATCTTCTGTCAAAAATGTTGTTTATAAGTTTCAATAATAAAAAGTGTAAATATTATTTATGTCACGATCGCTCAAAAAAGGTCCATATGTGGACGAAAAATTATTAAAAAAAGTTCAAAAGCTAAAAGCTGGAGATAAAACCGTGATAAAAACATGGGCAAGAAATTCTACAATTTCTCCAGAAATGGTTAGTTTTAGTTTTGGAATTCATAACGGCAAAAAACACATTGAAGTTTTTATATCGGAAGATATGGTTGGACATAAACTGGGAGAATTTTCCCCAACTAAAAAATTTGTTAGACATGGAGGAAAAATGCAGAAAGATCAGGAGAAAAAAGCAGGACAGAAATAACTCGGAATTTACCCTTTAGGATTTCATAAAGTTTTATCAGGTATTTATGAAATCCTAAAGGATAAATTCCGTGTCCCGTAAAATATAAAATATTTAAAAAACAAATATGGAAGTCAAGGCACATTTAAAACATTTGAGAATTTCATCAAGAAAGGTGAGGTTGGTTGTTGATTTGATAAGGCAGATGGAAATTAAAGAAGCGCAAACTCAGCTAAGATTTATAAATAAAAAATCATCAGAATTATTATTGAAACTTTTAAATTCCGCTGTTGCTAACGCTAAAAATAATTTTAATTTGGATGAAAATAATTTGTATATTTCAAAAATAATAGTTAACGATGGGAAAATTATGAAAAGGTGGCGTCCGAGAGCGATGGGAAGATCGGCAAGAATAAATAAAAGAACAAGTAATATTACAATAACTTTGGATGAGGCGAAAAATAGAATTAAGTAATAGAGAAACCCGTTGAAATTAATAGGATTTATTGTAATTAATAGTAACTCATTGTAAGTAGTTGTGATAAGCGGGACAATTAATTACTATTAATTACAATAAGTTTCTATGACTTAATTTCATAAACTTTTCTATTTACAATAATTGTAATAAAAAACGATAATATTATTAAAAAAACTATGGCACGTAAAATAAATCCATTTTTATATAGACTGGGAATTATGAATGACTGGAAGTCAAGGTGGTTTAATATGAATAAATACAAACAGTATTTAAGAAACGATATAGAATTACGAAGTTTTTTGGAAAAGAAATTAGAAAATGCGGCGGTTGAAGATATTATAATTGAAAGATCATCTAATAGTTTGGTCGTTAATATCCATTCTGCGAGACCGGGAATAATAATAGGCAGAGGAGGGACTGGCGTGGAAGAATTAAAAGTCGCAGTGACAAAAAAAGTGAACGAGAAATTAGAAATTAAAATAAATATAATTGAAATTAGAAATTATGAATTGAGCGCAAAACTTGTCGCGCAGTCAATCTCAGAGCAAATAAAAAAGAGAGCTCCGTTTAGAAGAACTTTGAAGCAAGCAATTGAAAGAACAATGCAGAACAAACAAGCGAAGGGAGTAAAAATTGAAATTTCAGGAAGATTAGATGGCGCGGAAATGGCCAGAACAGAATGGTTAAGTGAAGGAAAAATACCTTTACAAACAATTAGAGCCGACATTAGTTTTGCTAAATATATTTCTCACACCACTTATGGCGTTGTTGGTATAAAAGTCTGGATATATAAAGGAGAAGTTTTTGAGGAGAAAGCGAATTAATTTTATTAAGAGTGTTTTTATATTTTAAGTTCATATATTATTGCCAAATTGTCAAATTGTTAAATTGTTATTTATTTTAACAATTTAGCAATTTAGCAATTTGACAATGTGCTTAATGCAAATAAATCTATTTAAAATAAGTAAAGAGCAGTATTAATTATATTTTTTAAGCAAAACGGCTATGTTGATGCCCAAAAAAGTAAAACACAGAAAGATGATGAAAGGAAGAATGCGCGGAAAAGCTTATCGCGGCAATAAAATTGCTTTTGGTTCTTTCGGTTTGAAATCAATGGAAACTTCTTTGATTACGAGTAGGCAAATTGAAGCGGCAAGACGAGCAATGACTAGATATGTTCAAAGAGGCGGTAAGATATGGATAAGAATTTTTCCCGATAAACCGATTACCAAAAAGCCGGCAGAAGTTCCGATGGGAAGCGGGAAAGGAAGTCTGGATCATTTTTCGGCGGTAGTAAAGCCAGGAAGAATTATATTTGAAATGGAAGGCATTGAAGAAGACACGGCAAAGGAAGCAATGCGAAGAGCAAGCCATAAACTTCCGGTTAAAACTAAGTTTATCGTTAAGGAATAAATTATGATGAAAGCAAAAGAATATAGACAGCAGTCCGACAATCAGCTGCAAAGTTTAATTAAAGAAAACAAAGAAAAGCTGAGGGAGTTTAGATTTGCTTTGTCTAATAAACAATTGAAAAATTATAATGAAATTAAAGAAGTAAAGAAAACAATTGTGGTTGCGAAAACGATTTTAAAAGAGAGGTTTATAAAAGAACAGAAGTCCGTAAATTTAAAATCTGCGAAGGAATAATGCATTGTCATTCCCGCACTGAAATAAATTCAGCATAAACTCCGGCGGGAATCCAGTAAATCTCAATGAACAATAACTATAGAATAATTTTGTTAAGTGAGACTTACTGGATCCCAGACATTTTTTCTTACGCTATCGCTCCAGAAAAAATTCTGGGATGACAAATTAAATTAAGATTATTTATGAACGAAAATAATAACGAAAAAAATAAAGAAAAGAAAAGCGCTAAGAAAGGTAAAATCGGCGTTGTTGTTAGTGATAAAATGGACAAGACGGTCGTTGTAAAAATTGATAGATTAAAGATGCATTCTAAATATAAGAAAAAATATAAAGTAAGCAAGAAATACAAAGCGCATGATGGGGAGAATAAGTTTAAGGTTGGGGATAAGGTGATGATTATGGAGAGCAGTCCGATTAGTAAGGATAAAAAATGGGTAGCGAGAAATGTTGAGAAATAGATAGAAACTGGTAGAAATTAATTGTTATTAGTAGAGGACAATTAAATTTCTATAAGTTTCCAATAATTTCTACTAATTTCATTTCAGAAAATAAAAGATTCATTAATTTATTATTGTTTATAAAAAATATTAAAACCAAATTTATAAAATTATGATTCAACAAGGTAGCAAGCTTATAATTGCGGACAATTCGGGGGCGAAATTGATTAAGTGCATTAAAGTTCTTGGCGGGACGAGAAGGCGCTATGCTTATGTTGGAGATGTAATTGTCGCTTCCGTGAAAATATCAGAACCGAGAGGGCAAGTAAAAAAGAAAGAAGTTATTAAAGCAGTAATTGTTAGACAAAGAAAAGCATTGAGAAGAAAAGACGGATCATATATTCGTTTTGACGATAATGCCGCTGTTGTTGTTGAAAGCAAAGATAGAATAACCCCAAAAGCAACTCGAATTTTTGGACCCATTGCAAGGGAATTAAGAGATAAAGGTTTTATGAAAATAGTTTCCCTGGCGCCGGAAGTATTATAGCGACAGGGCTTTAATCTGTGTCATTCCCGCACTGAAATAAATTCAGCATAAACTCCGGCGGGAATCCAGTAAATCTCAATGAACAATAACTATAGAATAATTTTGTTAAGTGAGACTTACTGGATCCCGGATATTTTTTTCTAAAGTTTCGCTTTTAGAAAAAAATTCTGGGATGACAGATAAATTTATGAAGTAGAAAATAATAGAAAACATGAAAATCAAAACCAATGACAAAATAATTGTAACTGCCGGGAAAGATAAGGGGAAGAAAGGCAAGGTTATCAAAGTAATTTCTGAGAAAAACAGGATTGTTGTTGAGGGTGTCAATTTTATGAAAAAACATATTAAAGCAAGGAAACAAGGAGAAAAGGGACAGAAAATAACCGTTCCCGCGCCAATTAATGTTTCTAATGTTTCTTTAATTTGTCCAAAATGCACTAAGCAAACGAGAATTGGATATTTAATATTAGAAAATAAAGAGAAGCACAGAATTTGTCGGAAGTGTAAAGAAAATATTGATGTGCAAGTTGAAAAGTAGGCAGGATTTAGGGAGAGGGCTTCAGCCCGACAGCCAAATAAACTAATTTAATATACTATCGGGCTGAAGCCCTTACTCTAAATAACACATAAAATGTTAATATGACAGCAAGATTAAAAGAAAAATATACAAAAGAAGTTATTCCTGAAATGAGAAAGGAATTCGGATACAAAAATAATATGGCAGTTCCTGCAATAACTAAAGTTGTTGTTAATGCTGGTTTGGGAAATATTTTAAGAGATAGTAAAGATGATTTCGAAAAAATATCAGAAGATATGACAAACATCTTAGGGCAGAAACCCGTTATTACAAAAGCAAGAAAAGCTATTGCTGGGTTTAAAATAAGGGAAGGAATGCCAGTTGGATTGACAGCGATTTTAAGAGGAGCAAAAATGTATGAGTTTTTGGATAGATTAATTAATATTGCTTTGCCGCAGGTTAGAGATTTTAGAGGATTGAATAAAAAAGCGTTTGACAGAAATGGAAATTTTAACATTGGGATAAAAGAGCACCTTATTTTTTCAGAAGTAAATAGAGATACAATAAAAAATATAATAGGATTTGAAATTAATATAGCAACAACAGCAAAAACAGATGAGGAAGCGTGTAAATTATTAAAACTTTTAGGATTTCCAATAGCGGACAAAATTGAATAATAATATATAATTCAAACAATTTTATGGCTAGAATAGCATTAATAGCAAAATCTCTAAAAAAACCAAAATATTCAACTCGCATTGTGAGAAGGTGTTGGAGGTGCGGAAGGAAACACGGTTATATGAGAAAATTTGATTTATGTAGGATTTGCTTTCGCGAATTAGCAAGCAAGGGCGAATTGCCGGGGATTAAGAAGAGTAGCTGGTAAAAATTGAGTTGTTCTATTTTTGTCATTCCCGCACTAAACTAAATTCAGCATAAACTCCGGCGGGAATCCAGTAAATCTCAATGAACAATAACTATAGAATAATTTTGTTAAGTGAGACTTACTGGATCCCAGACATTTTTTCTAAAGCTTCGCCTTTAGAAAAAAATGTCTGGGATGATAGATAAAGAAGTTCTAAATAACAATTTAGCAATATAACAATATAATTACATGACAGATCCAATAGCAGACATGTTTACAAGAATAAGAAATGCTCAAAGAGCTAATCATTTGAGTGTGGAAATGCCATCATCAAAATTTAAATTAGCGCTTGCAAAAATCCTTAAAAAAGAAGGCTATATTGGTGATGTAATTCAGCATAAAAAGGGCGTAAAGATAACATTAGAAATTGTATTGAGGAGAATTGATGACAATTACGCCATATCCGAAATTAAAAGAATTAGTAAACCGGGTCAAAGAAGTTATATAGGAAAAAATAAAATACCAAAAATTTTAAACGGTTATGGAATCGCAATTATTTCGACGCCAAAAGGAGTAATGACAAATATAGAAGCAAGAAAAAGTGGGGTTGGTGGAGAGGTTGTTTGTGAAGTATGGTAAGTAGCGCAATTTTGTCATTTCGAAGGAGTCGCAACGACTGAGAAATCTCTTAACTGTTGAAAATAGGATAAACTTAATTATTTACAACTGTGAAGAGATTCCTCGCCTGCGGGCTCGGAATGACAAAAAGGTAAATTTAAAATAATACTACTATATAAATAATCTATGAGTAAAATAGGAAAAAAACCAATAGAGATACCAACGGGAGTTGCAGTTTCTTTTGATGAGAAAAAAAATAAAGTTTCTATTAAAGGCCATAAAGGAGAGCTTTTTCTTGATGTTGATTTTAATGTGCAAGTTGAGGTTAAAGATAATAATATTATTTTGTCTGTGAAAAAAGAAACAAAAAAGAGCCTTGCTCTTTGGGGGCTTTATAGGTCTTTGATTGCTAATATGATTCAGGGAGTTGAAAAGGGATATGAAAAGCAATTAGAACTTCAGGGAGTTGGACATAAAGCAACTCAAACTGGAAAAAATATAACTTTAAATCTTGGTTTTTCTCACCCTGTTATTTTTGAAGCGCCAGAGGGGATAGAACTTAAAGTTGAAAAAAATATAATTACCATTTCGGGCATAGACAAACAATTAGTCGGACAAGTGGCTGCGGACATTAGAAGCAAAAAGAAACCAGAGCCATATAAAGGAAAAGGAATAAGATATGTCGGGGAGCAAGTGAGAAGAAAAGTCGGCAAGAAAGTGGCCGGGAGCAGTGAATAGAATATTTCTTGTCATTGCGAGAAGTCTGAGTGAGTGTAGCGAGCGAAAAGACGACGAAGCAATCCCGTGATTTAATTCGTTGTGCATAGTTACGGGATTGCTTCGTCGTTCTGCGGAGCTCCTCGCAATGACAGTAGAAAAATTAAAATTTAATAACAGACATGAAAAATTTAGAAAAGACAAAGAGAGAAAATAGAATAAAAAGACACAATAAAGTTCGCGCTAAGGTTTTTGGAAGCGCGAAAATTCCTCGTTTGAATGTTTATAGGAGTAATAAAAGTTTATTCATCCAATTAATTGATGATCAAGTCGGTGTTACTTTAGCAAGTATTAATGACAAAGAAATTAAATCAGGAAAAACTAAAACGGACAAAGCGAAAGAAGCGGGAAAGTTGATTGCCAGGAAAGCTAAGGAAAAAAAGATAGATAAAATCGTTTTTGATAGAGGCGGCTGTAAATATCACGGACGAGTAAAAGCAGTGGCGGATGGAGCGAGAGAAGAAGGATTGAAGTTTTAAGCTATCACATTGTCAAATTGTTATATTGCTAAATTGTTATGCATAGCACGACAAGCAATTTAACAATTTAACAATTTAACAATTTAATTTTATGTTTAAAGAAAATTCAGATCAAAAACAAACATTTAAAAAAAAGCCTTTCAAGAAGAGGAGGAAAGAAAGAGAGAAAAGGGAATACGAACAAAAGGTTATTGACATCGCGCGCGTGACGCGTGTTGTTAAAGGCGGGAAGAGATTCAGTTTTCGGACCGTTGTTGTAATTGGCGATAAAAGAGGTAAAGTTGGAGTTGGCGTGTCCAGAGGAAAAGATATGAAAATCTCCACGGAAAAATCTTATGCTGACGCGAAGAAAAATATGATAGAGTTGAGTTTTAGCGGCAACACTATTCCTTACGAAGTTCATGGAAAACTTGGTAGTGCGAAAATTCTCTTAAAGCCAGCTCAAAAGGGTCATGGGATTGTCGCCGGTGGAGCAGTTAGAACGGTTGTTAGTTTAGCTGGAATTAGCGATGTTTCCGGAAAAATGCTTGGATCTAAAAGTAAATTAAACAACGCTAGAGCGACGATTAAGCTTCTTGAACAATTTACAGTGAAGAAGTTGAAAGAGAATGTTAAGAAAGATGAGGTTAAGAAAGATGAGAAAAAAGTGAGCGAAAAGAATATCAAAGAAGATGTTAAAAAAGGAAAATAAATATTGGATATTAAAAATTAAGTTCATCTTTTGTTTAAATGTTCAGATGTTAAAATGTTAAAATGATTTTATGCAGTTACATCAATTAAAACCGACAAAGAAAAAGAAAAAGAAAGTAGTGGGTCGTGGCGGGAGTCATGGGACTTATTCTACGCGTGGATTAAAGGGGCAGAAATCAAGATCTGGCGGTGGAAAAGGAAGAAGTTTTGCGGGAGATAAAACCCCTTTATTTAGAAGAACTCCGAAATTAAGAGGATTTAAAAGTTTATACGCTAAAAACAATATAACTAACGTTTCTGCTTTAGAAGCAAATTTTGGAAATGGAGATGTTATAAATCCAAGTAGTTTATTGAGAAAAGGATTAATTAGTAAAATAAAACCACGCGTTAAAATTCTCGGAAATGGTGAATTAAATAAAAAGTTTGTTGTTGAGGGATGTATAATTTCTAAGAGCGCGGAAGAGAAGATCAAAAAAGCAAAAGGTGAGATTAAAACGATGTAAATATGTTGTCATCCCAGAATTTTTTTCTGAAGCGATAGCGTAAGAAAAAAATGTCTGGGATCCAGTTAGTCTCATTTAATAAAGTTATTACGATAATTATTATTCATTGAGATTTACTGGATTCCCGCCTCCGCGGGAATGACAAACTGTAATATTAAAAAATACTATGTTTAAAAAACTAATCAGGGTTTTTAAAGATCGTGAATTAAGAAATAAAATATTTTTTATTGCTGCGTTGTTGGTTGTCTTCAGAATTGCCGCGCATATCCCAATTCCTATAGTTGACGCTGATCGGCTCAGTGATTTTTTTCATAGCAATCAATTGCTTGGAATGTTGAGCATGTTCACTGGCGGCGGGATGGAAAAATTTTCCTTGGTTTTACTTGGAGTCGGACCATATATTACCGCTTCAATTATAATGCAGCTCTTAACAATGATTTTTCCGCAAATTAAAGAGATGTATCAAGAATCTGGAGAACAGGGACGGCAAAAATTTAATCAGTTTACAAGGATGGCGACGGTTCCGCTTGCTATATTGCAAAGCTTTGCGATGATTACACTTTTACGAAATCAAGGAATTATCACCAGTGTTGACAGTTTTGACATAGCAGTCGCTATTTCATTAATTACAGCTGGAACTATATTTTTGATGTGGCTCGGAGAACTTATTTCCGAAAAGAAAATCGGCAATGGAATTTCGCTGATTATTTTTGCGGGGATCGTTGCTGGTTTGCCGATGGCAGCGCAACAAACTATATTAACAATGACTCCCGATAAAATACCCTCCATTATTGGGTTGCTGGCCATGTCTTTGATCGTAGTCTTGGCGGTAGTTGCTATTGCGGAAGCGCAAAGAAATATCCCAGTTTCTTACGCGAGACGAGTCAGGGGAAGTAAAACACACGGTGGCGTTTCTACTTTCTTGCCCCTAAAAGTAAATTCTGCCGGAATGATTCCGCTTATCTTTGCAATGTCCATTATGCTTTTTCCTGGAATCGTCGCGTCGTTTTTTGTGCAAAACCCAAACGAGACCGTTGCCGGCATAGCAACTTTTATTAATAATCTTTTTCAGGACCAGTTGTTTTATGGCATTTTATATTTTATGACCGTATTTTTCTTTACTTATTTTTATACTTCAATTGTTTTTGATCCAAAAAATGTCGCGGAAAACCTGCAAAAGCACGGCGGATTTGTGCCAGGTATCAGGCCGGGTGGCAACACCGCGGAGTTTTTGGGAAAAGTTTTAAATAGAATAACTTTTCTCGGCGCAGTCTTTCTTGGCTTAATCGCGGTTCTGCCATTTATTGGTCAGGCGATGACAAATGTTACCACAATGGCCATTGGCGGCGCGGCTGTTTTGATTGTTGTTGGAGTTGTTCTTGACACGATCAGACAAATTGACTCGCAGTTGACAATGAGGGATTATGATGAGATGTAATTAAATTGTTAAATTGTTGTATTGCTAAATTGTCAAATATAAGGCGAGGATTTAAATATAATAATATGAGGATTTTACATTTTATGAGTTTTAATAATCGATATTTTATTGACGGCCTGAATCTATTTCAGGCTGTTGTTTTTAAAAAGAGAAAGAAGTTGGAGTAAGGGCTTCAGCCCGAAAATGAAGTAGAATAATTTAGCTCACTATCGGGCTGAAACTCTTACTTCAAATTAAAAAAATATTTCAATGAAGAGCAAAACTAAAAATAATCTATTCATAATTTCTGGACCTTCTGGCGCAGGCGAAGATAGTATTATTGAAGGGCTAAAAAAAATCCTTCCGATTGAAAGAGTAATTACAACAACGACTAGAGAAAAGCGTTCAAATATCTTCGCTGAAGATCCTTATTATTTTATTTCTAAAGAAGAATTTAAAAAAGGAATTGCGGAGA
>DAOWHY010000036.1 GCA_030641185.1 Candidatus Moraniibacteriota bacterium
AAGAATTTAATATCGGTTTAATGAAACATCTGCTTTGGCACAATACGGAAAGACCTCATTTTGGAATTGACTTACAAACTCCTGTTAATTTTATTCAAGCTAACCATTCTAAAGACTGCAATATGTACTTGACGGATACATGCTCTTGTTTATTTTTCTGTTTATGCTATTATGGTTTTAACAAACTCTTTTAGAGTTAAATGGAGAGAAATAAATGGAGAGAGAAATAGCAACAATAAATGATTTACCTGTGGGTACAATAGCAAAAGGTTCTGCGTGGTCCGAAGGGGAAAGTCCTGGTTACAATAAAAGAATTGATGGAGCAAAAATTGTAAATATGGGCAATGGAGAAAAGGGTGCTCACTTAGACAAAGGAAAAACAGGAAGACCAGAGATTCTTGGTGGAAAGACGCGCATTATTAATATAAAAATGCGTGAAACTTAAGTTTTTTAAAACTTTACCCAATCGGCTTGTCCTCAACGACAAGCCCTCTTTTTTTTATCTCCTCTCTCAATTCATCCGCCTTCTTCCAGTCTTTATTTTTCCTCGCTTCCTCTCTTTGTTTAATCAGTTCTTTAACTTCCTCAGAAATTTCAATTTTTTTAGTTGTAATCTTATCTAATCCTAATCCCAGCACTTTGTCAAATTTTAGAAGGGCTGTTTTTTTATCTTCATAGCTTATTTCTTTTGATTTGATCATTTCCCATATTATTGCTAACGCTTTAGGAGTATCAATATTATTTTCAAGGGCTTGTTGAAATTGCTTTTTGTAAACGGAAATCCCCCCCGCTCCCTTTTTGAAAGGGGGAGTTTGCGACGGTGCCATAGTCTCTGCAGAGCTGTGGCACCGCATTTGCAAGTCCTGCATTTTGGGTTCCACAGCCCCACTGCGGTGGGGACTATGGAACCCTCGGTCAGCGTTAGAAGTCGCGACAAAACCATACAACCTATTCAGCGCGTTCTCGCTTGCCTTTAAACTTTTCCAGGTGAAATTAAGCTTAGAGCGATAATGCGCGGTTAGAAATAAATATCGGAGAGAGAGGGGATTAAATCCCTTATCTTTTATTTCTGATAAACTGTAGCCAGTTCCTTCCGATTTTGCCATCTTTTTATTATTAACTAAAAGATGTTCATTATGCAGCCAGTAATTTGTAAATTTAATTTCGTTTGCCGATTCGCTTTGGGCGATTTCATTTGTGTGATGCACTGGAATATGCTCAATGCCTCCCATATGAATATCTAAAGTATTCCCCAAATATTTTTTACTCATCGCGGAACACTCAATATGCCAACCAGGAAAGCCTTGTCCATTTTCAACCAGCTTAGAATTAAACGGAGACGGCCAATGTTGCAGAGCGTTTTTATGCGCGCCAGCTTTAAAAAACCACAACGCAAAATCACGCGGATGTTTTTTTTGCAAATCGCTGATTTCGCTTTTTCCTGCGCCTTGGATATTTTTTTCCAGAATCTGCCCTGATAGTTTTGTATAATCTTTAGCTTTGGAAATATCAAAATAAACCGCTAAATCTGTTGAGTAGGCATAACCCTTGTCAAGTAAAGCTTGAACCATATCAATCATTTCTTGAATATGTTCAGTTGCTTTTGGTTTAACATTCGGTTCCAGCATATTTAATTCTTGCGTATCTTGTTCAAAAATCTTGATATATTTTTCCGCGATTTCTTCTGGCTTTAATTTTTCTAAACGAGCCCTTTTTTCCATCTTATCCTCTCCTTCGTCTTCGTCAGAAGTTAGATGACCGACATCAGTATAATTTCTAACATGTTTGACTTCATAATCTAAATATCTAAATACTCTCACCGCCAAATCAGCGCAAAACATCCCGCGCAAATTGCCAATATGCTGAGTCCAATAAACAGTCGGCCCGCAATGGTAAAGTTTTACCTCGCCTTTTTTAATTGGCTTAAACTCTTCTGATTTTTTGGTAAGGGTGTTATATAGTTTCACTGTTAAATTGTTAAATTGTTAAATTGTTAAATTGTTAAATTGCTGCTGTGCTTATTGTTGTGCTATGCATAACAATATAACAATATAACAATGTAACAATTTAACAATATAGCTTTATTATACAAGATTATCAGAATTTGCCAACAAAAAAACAGCCGATAAGGCGGTAAATAAAAAAGTAAATTGGAGAGAGATAAGCTATGTTAAATTAAAAAAAGTTGGGGCAGTGGCATTGAGGAGAAATGCTACTGTTTGCTCATCTCTCTGCTTTTGTGTTTTTTCTCTCTTCTGGTTTATCTTAACTTTAATGTATTTTAAAAGAATGTCAAGGCTCTGTTTAATTTTATTGTAACTCGCGTTCCGACATCTTTCATATTCTCGAGATAAACCTTTCCATTTATAAGCCCAATAATTTTTTATAACCATCTCTTAAATCTGAAAAACAAAAAGGAAATAAAGGTTGTTGTGCTCATAAAGATGACGATGACCCAGAATCCATTCTGTAATTCTAAAAACGGCATTCCGTTCGTGACATTCATTCCAAAAGCGTTGGCGATTAAGGATAAAGGCAGAACAATGACGGAAAAAGCGGTCAGGATTTTCATTGTATCGCCTAATTTGTAAGAAAGTAGCGACTCGTTCGTATGTTCCAGCGCTTCAATCATTTCTTTGTAATTCTCCAAAGTGTGCCAGATTTTTACATTTGACCCGATAACTTCCGCGGAAATTCTGGTTAGATTTTCGTTTGTTATTTTTGTCGCCGTTCTAATTAAACTTTCCAAAACCATTTTTTGCGGTTTGACTATTTTTCGAAAACTGATAATGTCGTGTTTGACAATGGCAATTTCGCCAACCATTTTTCTTTCGTTTCCGTTAAAAATCTCTTCTTCCATTTCATCAATGCGGTCGTCTATGTGATCAAGCATCGGCATTCTGGTGTCAATGAGTTTGTCTAATAGTTTGTAGATAAGACAAATCGCGTTTTTCTCCATATAGTAATTCCTAACTTGTTCGTTTACGCCGCATTTTGCGAGCACTTTTTTGAGTTCTGGAAAGGATCCGGTATAGCTGGTAATTAAGGTATTTTTAAAGAGAATTATATCAAGTTCTACGGAAATTGTCTTTCTGGTTTTGCGGTTAAAAACAGGGAAGTGGACAACGACAAAAAGATAATCCTGATATGCTTCAACTTTTGGCCTTTTAATTTTTGGAATATATTCTTTCAAAACAGAAGGGCAAATTTTAAATTCTTCCTTTAAGAACTGAATATTTTTTTGATTGGGATTAACAATGTTAATCCAGGTGATGTTTTTATTTTTTATTTTTTGTTGCATAGATTAGTTGTAAAGTTAAAAAGTTTATAAAGTTGAAAGTTTTTTATGTTGTTATTATACAATTTGTTTGGAATGTTGA
>DAOWHY010000013.1 GCA_030641185.1 Candidatus Moraniibacteriota bacterium
GTGAGAAATTTGTTGAAGAGAGAATGATTTATACAAAAGAATGGTTGAAGCATAAAGATATTTATGATTACGAGGTGGTTAATTATGAAGGAAAATTAGATGAGGCGGTGGAAGAGGTGAAAGGGATTATTTTAAAAGAATGTGGAAAATAAACTTTGCGTTTGTCATTCCCGCGGAGGCGGGAATCCAGTTAATCTCAATGAATAATAATTATAGAATAATTTTGTTAAATGAGACTTACTGGATCCCAGACATTTTTTCTAAAGCTAAAGCTTTTTAGAAAAAATTCTGGGATGACAGATTAAAAATAATAAAATCCAAAATGAAAAAGAATATCAATATTATAATTATGGGACCGCAAGGTTCCGGAAAAGGAACGCAGGCGAGGATGCTGGCGGAGAAATTTGAGGTGCAGATTTTTGAGACGGGAAGTGTGTTGAGAGAAATAGCTAAGCAAGATACCGAAGTTGGAAAAATAGTTGATAATGAAATAAATAAAAAAGGTGGCTACGCTTCGTGGGATATTTTAAAAAAAGTTTTAAATCAAAAAATTGGTGAATTTGATAAAAATAAAGGAATAGTTTTTGACGGTACCCCAAGAAGAATGGAAGAAATTAAATATTGGGAAAATACACTGCCTACAATAAATAGGACATTTGACTATGTTTTTTATGTGGATATTTCTGAAGAAGAATCAGTTAAACGGCTTTCTGTTAGAAAACAATGCAGAGAAAATAAACATCTTTTAATCGTTGGGAAAGACTTGAAAGAGAAAGATACAAAATGCCCGATTTGCGGAAGTGAAGTTTTTAGAAGGGAAGATGATACGCCAGAGAAAATTTTAAAGCGTTTGGAATGGAACAAAGAATTGCTCAGCCCGGTTATTAAGTATTATGAAGGTAAAAATATGTTGATAAAAATAGACGGGGAGCAAAGTGTGGAGGAGGTTTTTGGGGAAATTGTGGGTTATATAAAGTAAAATTTATTTATGTCATTCCCGCGGAGGCGGGAATCCAGTAAATCTCAATGAATAACAATTATAAAATAATTTTGTTAAATGAGACTTACTGGATCCCAGATATTTTTTATGAAGCTATCGCTTCAGAAAAAATTCTGGGATGACAGAAATTTTAAAAACAATAAAACAATGAAACAAAAAACAAACATAAAATCCAAATCAGAAATAAAAACAATGAGAGAGAGTGGGAAAATCCTTGCGGAGATTTTGCAATTGCTGGCTTCAAAAGTTGAGCCGGGAATTTCGGGAAACGAATTGGAAAAAATTGCCGAGAAAGAAATTAAAAAATATAATGTAATTCCTTCTTTTAAAAATTATATAATAAATAAAAATGTGATTCCTTTTCCGTCTGTGTTGTGTTTATCCATAAATGATGAAATTGTTCACGGGTTTCCTCATCATAAAATGATAAAAGAGGGAGATATTGTTAGTCTTGATATGGGAGTAAAGTATAAAGGGTTTCACAGTGATAGCGCTGTGACAGTTGGCGCGGGGAAAATAAGCAAAAAGGCGCGGAAGCTTATTGAAGTTACGAAAGAATCTTTATTTAAAGGCATAGAACAAGTGAAGTCGGGAAACAGAATAGGGGACATTGGATTTGCTGTGCAGAAATGCGCCGAAAAAAATGGTTTTTCCGTTGTGAGAAACTTAATCGGGCATGGCGTTGGCAGGTCAATCCATGAACCGCCGGAAGTGCCGAATTTTGGCAATAAAAAAACTGGTTTGAAATTGTGTCCCGGAATGACTTTTGCGATAGAGCCGATGTTGAATGAAGGCAATTATTATATTAAATGTGACAATGACGGTTGGACGATTAGGACAACTGACGGGAAATTGTCCGCGCATTTTGAGCACACGGTGGCGGTGACTAATGATGGATATGAAATTTTGACAGAAGTTTAATCTGTCATTGCGAGGAGCCCGAGTGAACGCAGTGAGCGAGAAGGCGACGAAGCAATCCCGTAACTATGCACAATGAATTTAATCACGGGATTGCTTCGTCGGCATTTCTCTCGCTTCGCTCGTTCAGCCTTCTCGCAATGACATTTTGTAATTCAAAATAATTTATGAGAATATTATCCATAGATCACGGCGATAAAAAAACTGGGCTGGCTATTTCGGATGAGGACGAAAAATTGGCCAGCCGTTTTTTGACGGTTGAAAATAAATCTTTGGATAATTTAATAAAAAAAATAAAAAATGTTGTTTTAGAAAAAAATATTTCAAAAATAATTCTTGGCATTCCAATCGGATTTAAGGGCGAAAGCGCGCAGACACGAAATATAAAGAAATTTTCCGCTAAGTTAAGCGGAAATATTGATATACCGATCATAGAAATAAATGAAATTTTTACCTCCAAAATGGCTGAAGAAAATTTAAAAAAAGCTGGAATAAAAAGTGAAAACATAAAAGAAATTATAGACCAAGAAGCGGCGAGAATTATTTTACAGGATTATTTAAATAAAAAAGATTAATTGTTGATTATATGAACAATTATGATAAGATGTAATTGTATCGTTGTTTTTGTATTTTTGTCATTTCAAAACGGAACCGCAGTGGAGTGAGAAATCTAAAGATATTACCATACAAACAGAATAATTATGCTTACTCAGCTCATAGATCTCTCAGTCGTTGCAACTCCCTCGAGATGACAAAAGATAATAAATTTTCTAATTTAAAATATATGGAAACAAATGAAAAAGAAAAAATATTTTCCCAACTTAGAAAAGATCTTGTCAGCGGGACTTGGGTTATTTATTCAACGGAAAGGAAAAAAAGACCTGATTTTTTGAAAGAAGAAGCAGTAAAAAAAGAAAGCGCAGAGGATTTGAAAAAATGTCCGTTTTGTAAAAAAAATATTTTAGATCAGGAAGAAGACGTTCTCGTATATTTAAAAAACAACAAAGACTGGAGCTTAAAAGTTTTTCCAAATAAATTTCCAGCGCTTTGCTCGGATTATAAAAATATAAACAGCAGGGAACACGGACCCTTTGAAGTAATAGACGGAGTTGGATATCATGAAGTTTTAGTTACCGAAGATCATCAGAAAGATATTCCCGAAATGGAAATTGAGCGTGTTGCGGAGATAATAGACGCTTATCAAGATAGATATTTAGCGCTAATGAATAGAAAACATATCAAATATATTTCCATATTTAAAAATTACGGACGCGAAGCGGGAGCTTCCATTAAGCATCCGCACAGTCAGATAATAGCGATGCCTGTGATAGATCCGGATGTTTTTAGAAGTTTAAGCGGAAGTGAAAATTATTATAAGTCTCATTTAGAATGCGTGCATTGCGCGATGATTGAATGGGAAAAAGAAAGTAGCAAAAGAATAGTATTTGAGAATGAAGAATTTATGGCCATTTGTCCTTTTGTTTCAAGAGTTCCTTTTGAGATGAGAATTTATCCCAAAAGGCATGTATCATATTTTGAGAGAATTACAGATGAACAGAAAATGGAATTAGCGGAAGCGATGAAATTTTGTTTGTCAAAATTAAAGAAGAATTTAAATGATCCAGCTTATAATTTATTTTTACACACGGCACCTTGTAATGGACAGGTTTATGATCATTATCACTGGCATTTTGAAATATTCCCAAAAACAAATACTTGGGCGGGACTTGAGCTTAGTACCGGAATAGAGGTTTGTTCTATAATTCCAGAAAGAGCGGCAACGATATTGAGAGAATGATTTATAAAAAGAAATTTATGGAAATTCGCTTCGCGAAATTTGTAGAAATTAATTGTAGCTTTCTGCAATAAATTACTATCAATTTTTATTAATTACAACAAGTTTCAACTAATTTCTATTTATTTATGGATATTTCATCTTTATTCAACAACTTCCCCCCCGAATTAGCAACTTTCATAATCTCAATGCTTCCTGTTTCTGAGCTTAGAGGAGCGATTCCAGTTGCGATTGGCGTTTATCATTTGAATCCAGTTGAAGCATACTTTTTGGCGATTATCGGAAATATTGTTCCCGTAGTTTTTATCTTGAAATACATTGATCCAGTTTCAAAATATTTGATGTCTAAATCAAAATTCTTTAATAATTTTTTCACTCATCTTTTTGAACACACGAGAAAAAAACATAACGGCAAATTTGAGAAATGGGGCGCGTTAGCGCTGATAACTTTTGTTGCTATTCCGCTTCCCATTACGGGTGGCTGGAGCGGAGCAATTGCCGCTTTTGTTTTTGGGATTCCGTTTAAAAAAGCCTTGCCTTTGATATTTTTAGGAGTGATGATCGCGGGGGTGATTGTGACGGGGTTGAGTTTGGGGGTTTGGGGATTTTAAAGTTTTTGTCATTTCTGATGCATTTGTCATTCCTGCGGATGCAGGAATCCAGATGCAATATTATTAAACATTATTTTAAAATAAAACTTTCTAAAAAAACAAAAACTCTTTTATAAAAATGAAAACAGAAAAAATTTATTATATTTATATTACAGCAAGCAAAAGAAATGGTACTTTATACATTGGAGTAACATCCAATCTTAAGAAAAGAATTTACGAACATAAAGAAAGTCTAATAGACGGATTTACAAAAAAATATAAAGTTAGTAAACTTGTTTATTTTGAAACAACAAATGATATCAATTCTGCCATTCAAAGAGAAAAACAAATGAAAAAGTGGAAAAGAGAATGGAAGCTAAAATTAATTGAAAGAGAAAATCCTTGCTGGATAGATTTATATGATAATTTAGAATAATGATTGTTAATCCTTTTTGCATATACTATTAATTTTTGATGCTTAGAGTTATTTGATTTTGCATCTGGATTCCTGCCTCCGCAGGAATGACAAGTGTTTTATTTTTTTAAATAAATTATATGAAAAAAATATATTTAGACCATGCGGCGACTACGCCATTAGATAAAAAAGTTTTAGATGAAATGATGCCTTATTTTAGCCAAAAGTTTGGCAATCCTTCAAGTATTCATCAGTTTGGGCAAGAGGCAATGGAAGCAGTTGATAAAGCGCGACAGCAAGTTGCTGATTTTTTGGGTTGTAGCTCAAGTGAAATTATTTTTACAAGTGGCGCGACTGAAAGTAATAACATGACAATCAAGGGAGTTATAAAAGCAAGCAATGTTAAAAATCCTCATATAATAACTTCTGCGATTGAACATCCTTGTATTTTAAATTCTTGCAAAGAGGCAGAAAAAGAGGGAAGCGAGGTAGCTTATTTGGGAGTTGATAAAGATGGAATTATAGATTTAGAGGATATTGAAAAAGCGATAAAAGAAAATACGATTTTAATTTCTATAATGTATGCTAATAATGAAGTGGGGACGATAGAGCCGATTGCTGAGATAGGGAAATTGTTGAAAAAAATAAATTCAGAAAGAGAAGAAAATAAATTGCCAAAAATATATTTTCAAACTGACGCGGTGCAGGCGATAAATTATCTTGATTGTGATGTTGATAATTTAGGCGTTGATTTGCTTTCTTTGTCAGGTCATAAAATTTACGGGCCAAAGGGGGTTGGAGTTTTGTATGTTAAACAAGGAACTAAAATAAAAGCCATTCAAGATGGCGGAGAACAGGAAAATAATCTTCGCGCTGGAACTCATAATGTGCCAGGAATTGTTGGACTTGGAAAAGCAATCTCTTTAATTTCTGAAAATAGAAGTAGAATAAAAGAAATAAAAAAACTCCGTGATTATTTTATTGATGAGGTTTTGAAAAATATTACAGATGCAAGACTTAACGGCTCAAAGGAATTTCGTCTTCCGCATAATATAAATTTTAGTTTCAAGGGTATTGAAGGCGAGAGCTTGCTTATGATGCTTGATGCTGATGGCATAGCGGTTTCTACCGGTTCTGCCTGTTCGTCTGCTTCTCTGAAACCTTCTCATGTTTTAACCGCTATGAAAATTTCGCCAGAGATTGCTCATGCCAGCATAAGATTTACTCTCGGGAAAGATACGACGAAAGAGGATATTGATTATACTTTGAAAGTTTTAAAAGAAAAAATAAAGAAATTAAGAGAAATATCAGGGATGTAAATTAAACATAATAGGACTTACGTGTTTCATGTCATCCTGAGCTTGTCGAAGGATATTGCCTATATATTCCGTATTTGGAATAAGTTTTTGATAATAACTTTTATGGACAATAAAAATAGGAATGAGAAATTTAAGATATCTTATGCGTTGAGTTTAGTCACTCAAATCGGAATCACAGTTTCTGTTATAACTCTGGCATTTATTGGATTTGGTCATTACGCGGACAGATATTTCAACACCTCGCCAGTCTTTATTTTAATCGGCGCGATTTTGGCTTTTATATTTTCAATGCTCGCAATTTATCGCCTTGTTTTACCGGTTATGGATAAAGATAAAAAAAGAAATAATAACGGCAGTTAGTATATTTTAGTCTTACAAACAGTTGACAGCAGAAAATATTTCTGCTATTTTTTGTTTAAGAGGATTGAATGGTGATTTGGAGGGTAAAACTGAAGAGGAGTTTGGTCTTTGAAAAAATAGAAGGTGATAAGAAATGAACGGTATAAAAATAGATCCAATAGGAATGCATCTTGGATTAGCTCTTGATGGAATGACGTTAGAACAAGCAATTAATCTGGCAAGCAGAACTGTTGGAGAGGTAGCAATACTTAAAGCAAATGATCTTGTCGCGGATCAGGGATCTAAAAATGTTGTGAGAAATCTAAATCCCCTTATTGTTACCGGCGGAGGAACTTGGGTAGATTTGAAGACAAATGACACAGATGGAACAATGGGCAATACCATGAATAAAATCGGAGGAAATGGGGCTGGAATTGCTTCCGTGCATTTGTTCAATTCTAAAACCGCTCTTCAAAGAGCGCTAGAAGATGCAAATAAATACAACTGCGTATTGACTGGCATAACAATGCTCACTTCTTTTACAAGAGAAGAGGCAGAGGAACTTTACAATAGGTCATTTAATTCAATTGTCCCCATGCTTGTAAGTAGAGCAAGAGACCTTGGATTTAGGTCAATTGTATGTTCTGCAACGCAATTGCCAGATTTGGTAAATTTAGGGCTTTTGGAGGGAGTTGTTCCTATAATACCCGGGACGAGATCAATGACAACTACCGACAAGAGTGCTTTGAATTTCCAGGCCCAAACGGATAGTACTGAAAATGTTTTCAAAATTCTGGCCGAAAATAATATGCAGGGCATCGTAGTTTTGGGAAGCGAGGTTTACAAAGCTCCAGACCCAACAGCAAAATTGTTGGATATAAAGAGGAATATAGCGGGTACCTTACAAAAACATGGGCTTGAACTTATCCCAAAAATTCCGCTGCTTGAATAGACAATGAACAAACGGGCTGAGTTTATCTCAGCCACAAATTTTTCAAAGAAGTGATAAGAAATGGATAAAAAAGCATTGGCATTGGCATTGTTTAATATTGGAGCTATTCAGTTCGGGCAATTTGAACTAAAAATGCACGAACAGCACCCAAAAGCCCCGCGTTCGCCGATATATTTAAACTTGAGAATATCCCCGAAAGGTAAACTTACAGATGAATTGGTTGTAGAGATTGGAGAACAACTTTTCGATATTGTTGATATGGAAGATCTTTATTACCAGCGCATCGTGGGTCTTCCAAAAGCGGGAAATCCTTTGGCGGAAGCATTTATAATTGCTTCCGATGGCATCTTGCTTCCGGAAGAGCTTCTGTATCTTGAAAAAGAAGAAACAGAAACTGGACGAAGAATTTTGCCAGAAATTGAAGGTGTATTTCAAAGGGGAGAAATTGTTCTTCCAATTGACGATTTGATTACAAGGGCGGATACGAAAATAGAAGGCATTAAGGCGTTGAGAAGCAACGGGTTACTGGTAACCGATTGTATCGTTTTGGTGGATCGTGAGCAGGGAGGAGCAAAGCAACTTGCCGAACATGATGTGCAATTACATACTTTGTACACTATGACAGAACTTCTCAATATTTATGTTGAGAACAATTGTATAACCAAAAAAATGCAGCAAAAAGTTATTGGCTATCAAAAGGAGGTAGATGAATATTTAAAGACAAATTCTTGAAAAGCTTTTGAATTTATTTATAAAATTTAAAAAAATAAGACTCTTAATTTAAGAGTCCTTTTTATTTTTTTCTATTTCTTTTAAAACCCTTCTTAATTTCCATGGATAGAAAAATATAGATCCAAAACTAAATGCTTTGGCATCTGCCATTTTTTTCAATTCTCTGATATCAGAAGCTTCCCAGACACTTGGATAAATCACGGGAATTGAAGTCATTTGTGAAATTTTATACGCAAAAGACCAAGTATATGACTGGGTGATTTTTCCAGAGACTCCGCATTCTTCAATTCCATAGCGCGCGAATGGATTTTCCTGATTAGGGAAAGCAATTGACCACGGAACACTATTAATTGAAATCGCTTCAATAGATTCTTCTATGTACGGAATAATTTTTTCAGGTTGGTGGGCTACTGAAAGTTTAAGGATAATTGAAAAGATACTAATTTTAGATAATATCTTAATCTTTTCTATAACTTCTTTCGTATCCTGAAAATTATTACAGATATTAGGACAACCTTCATTAAGTTCTATCGCAACGATGTTCTTAAATTCATTAAGCATAACTGCCATTTCTTTAATCTCGCTTGCGTTGCCAGCGATTGAAACAATCAGCGGAATTTTTAGGCTATCAAGTTTTGGTCCAATCTCGCGACACCACCATTCAATCCCAGTATTTGTAAGTCCAATCGCATTAACAATCCCGTCTTTTATAAAACGAATTGATTGCCATGGTTTATACCAAAGATAGTTGCCTTCTTTTGGATCAAGAGTCATTGTTTTTGTCACAACAACATCAATCGCAGAAAAATCTAAATAGCCAATTTTTGCAAGTATTCTATCTGGCAAATGCCCTTTATTAAA